>DAIRDJ010000093.1:1758-15341 GCA_036796215.1 Geminicoccaceae bacterium | reverse complement strand
CCTTGTCGTCGTCCTCGTCGTCCTTCATGCCCTTCTTGAAGTTCTTCACCCCGGCAGCGACGTCGCCCATGACCTTGGGCAGCTTGCCGGCGCCGAACAGGATCAGAACGATCACGAGGATCAGAACGACCTGCCAGATACCGATGCTCATCCGATAACCCTCTTGGTGCCGCGGCTCGCCCCCGATCCGGGTCTCGGCCGCTCTGCAGATGTTGGCTTACTGTGGCAAAAAAGACCGGGCCACGCAATCACGACCCGGGCTGCCGGGCCGCCCCGTCGTCGAACGCGCTGTCGTCGACCGCCAGCTGGTCACCGTCGTCGGCGCGCGCGCCCTCCTTGTCGTGCTGCTCGTGTTCTAGCACATCACCGGGCCTTGCCGAGCGAAACAATCCCGCCCCCTCCAATTCGTCGAGCCGGGGCAGGTCGTCAAGGGCAGCGAGGCCGAACTGGTCGAGAAACGCCGCCGTGGTCACCCAGGTGACCGGGCGCCCCGGCACCTCCCGCCTGCCCTTCGGCATCACCCAGCCGGCCTCGACCAGCTGATCGAGCGTGCCCTTGGCGACCGGCACGCCGCGCACCGCCTCGATCTCGGCGCGGGTCACCGGCTGCTGGTAGGCGATGATCGCCAGTGTCTCCATGGCTGCCTTGGACAGTCGCCGACGCCGCGCCTCGGTCCGCTCGAGATGCGGCGTCACCTCGGGTGCGGTGCGAAACGCCCAGCGGCGGCCGTGCCGCTCGAGCCGGATGCCGCGCCCCGCATAGTCCGCCGAGAGCTCGTCGAGGACGTCGCGCACCTGCCGCCCGTCCCTGACATGCGCCTGCAGCACCGCCTCGTCCAAGGGCTCGGCCGACTGGAAGAGCAGGGCCTCGATCACGAGTCCGCTCTCGATCGCCTCGAGCGGCCGCGCCGCTGCCGCCTCCGACCGCTCGTCCGACTCGGGGATCTCGGGCTCGGGGATCTCGGGCTCGCTCATCGCCGCCGGATCCTGATCGGGCCGAACGGCCGCTGCTGCTCGAGATCGATGGTGCCGCGCTTGGTGAGCTCAAGGCTGGCGACCAGGGATGCCGCCAGAGCCGAGCGACCGAGAAACGCGTCATCCAGGCCGGGCGGCAGGAAGCTCGAGAGCTCCTGCCAGTCGCGCCCGCCAAGCAGCCGTGACAGCCGGTCGAGCGCGGCCTCCACGCTCATCGCCTTTCTGGGCACCAGGCGGATGCTCTGCTGCCGCCGGCGGCCCATGATCCGGGCATAGGACTCCAGCAGCCCGGCGAGATCGGCCCGCCACTGGTCGTCGTGGCGAACCGGCGCTTCCTCGGGCGAGCCGCGCACCAGCCGCGACAGGCCGAGCTGCGGCCGGGCCTCGAGCCAGACGACCGCCCGGCGGATGGCATCGAGCTTCTTGAGCCGGTCGGCCAGGGCGGCGGCCATGCCCTCGACATCCTCCGCCTCGCGCGCCTCCTTGGGCAGGAGCAGCTGCGACTTCATGAAGCAGAGCCAGGCCGCCATCACCAGATATTCGGCCGCCAGGGTCAGCTGCTGTGCCCGGGCCTCCTCGAGATAGGCCAGATACTGCTCGACCAGGGCCAGGATCGAGATCCGGGCGAGATCGAGCTTCTGCGCCCGTGCCAGATCGAGCAGGAGGTCCAACGGGCCCTCGAACCCGTCGAGATCGACGACGAACGTACCGTGGCCCGGCGCGTCCATCACCAGCCGGCCATGAGCAGCACCAGCGCATGCACGGACTGCACCATCGGGAAGAGCACGGCGGCCAAGGGGTTGAAGGCGAACCCCAGTTCGCGGGCCAAAAGCGGCAGAACGAAAATGATGCCGAGCAGGATGAAGAGACCGTAGGGCTCGGTCCTGGCGAAACGCCTGGCGAGCGGCAGGGGCAGAAGCCCGGTCAGCACCCGACCGCCGTCGAGCGGCAGGAGCGGCAGCATGTTGAAGCAGGCGAGCACCACGTTGATGAGCAGCGCGTTGTCGAGGTTCTGCCAGATCCACATCGCCACGTCGCCCTCACTGCCGACGAAGAGATGCATCAGCAGCGCCGCGCCCAAGGCCAGGGCGATATTGATGCCGGGCCCGGCCAGCGCCACGAAGATCATGTCGCGCTTGGGCTTGCCCAGCCGGTGAAAGGCCACGGGCACGGGCTTGGCCCAGCCGAAGAGAAAGGGGGCACCCACGACCAGCAGCATGCCGGGCAGCACCAGCGTGCCGAAGGGGTCAACATGGCGCACCGGATTGAAGCTCAGCCGGCCCTGCGACTTCGCCGTATCGTCGCCGAGCTGCCAGGCGGCCCAGGCGTGTGCCGCCTCGTGCAGCGTGATCGCGAGGATCACGGGCAGGAACCAGACCGAGAGTGTGTGGCCGAAGCTCGCTAGATCAAACACCCGCTACCCCATGACCGAGACACGCGTCGAGCTCGGCCAGGACATCATGGAGTGCGCCGCTCGGGTGCGCACGCGTCGGGGCCAGCTCCTGCAACCGCTCGAGCTTGCCGAGGTCCAGCTCCGGCACATGGCCGAGCACCGCCACCAGCTCCCCGAGCTTGCCGTTGCAGTGCAACGCCAGATCGCAGCCGGCCGCGAGCGAGGCCAGGGCCCGCGTCTCGATCGGCCCGGCCAGCGCCTGCATGCTCAGATCATCGCTCAGAAGCAAGCCCCGATAGCCGATCGTCCCCCTGATGACATCCTCGATGACGACGGGCGACTGGGTCGCCGGGCGGTCCGGATCGATCGCCCGAAAGACGATATGCGCGGTCATGGCCAGGATCTGCTGGCCGAGCGGCGGCAGGGCCAATGCCTCGAACGCCAAAAAGTCGCTGGCCTCGAGGTCGGCCCGCGAGGCATCGACCCTGGGCAGATCGAGATGGCTGTCGATGGTCGCCCGGCCGTGCCCCGGCAGATGCTTGATCACCGGCACGACACCATGGGCCAGCAGCGTCTGGGCATAGACCCGCCCCAGTGCCCCGACCAGCGCCGGGTCCGAGGCCAGCGCCCGATCACCGATCGCCGTCGTCGTCTCCGGCCGCAGGAGATCGAGGCAGGGCGCGCAGACCACGTCGAGCCCGCAGGCGGTCAGCATGGCGGCAATGGCCGTCGCATGCAGCCGGGCCGCCGCTTCGCCCAGCGCCAGGTCCCGCTCGGCGAGTTCGCCGATGCGGCGCAAGGCCGGGACCGCCGGCCAGCGGGGCGCCGCCAGCCGCTGCACCCGGCCACCCTCCTGGTCGACCAGGATCGGCACCCAGCGCTCGGGAAACAGCGCCTTCAGCTCGCCGGCCAGGGTGCTGAGCTGGTCCGGATGCTCGCAATTGCGCCGGAACAGGATGAACCCCGCGGGCCGCTGCGCGCCGAACAGCGCCCGCTCCTCGACGGTCAGCGCAGGCCCGGCGATCCCGACGATGGCGGCACGGCAGCCGCTCAAGAGGTGGGAGCCACCACGAAGCAGTCGGCACCCTGGATTTGCAGCGAATCACAGACGGCACTGGCCCCGGACCGGTCGGCGAAGGGGCCGGCATGCAGCCGGTAGAAGGTGCTGCCACCGATCTCGGCCCGCTGCACCTCACTGCGCAAGGGACCGAGCGCCGCCGGGAAGCGCTGCTGCAGGCCGGCCCAGGCCCCAGCCGCCGAGGCCTCGTCACGCACCGCCAGGAGCTGCACGCGAAACGCACCGTCGAAGCCGGGGGCCAGGGCCGGGCTCGGCAGGGCCGCCACCACCGTCTCGGCCGCTGCCAGAGCCGGGGCCGGCGCGGGTGCGGGTGCGGGTGCGGGCGCCGCTGCCACTGGAGGTGACGGCGGTTCGGCTGGCGCCGGCTGCGCGCTGGTGCTGGTTGCCGGAGCCGCCGCGGTGGGCGGTGTGGCCGCTGGCGCTGCCGCGGTCGTCTGCGCGGTCGGCGGGGTCACGCTCGTGGCGGTCGCAGCCGACAGGGTCGCGTCGGGGCTCCCGGTGGCGGGTGTTTCGAGCGCTGCGGTGGCACCGATCGGCGCGCTCGACGCTGGTGCCGCGAGCGGTGCGTCGTCCTCCGGGCGCAGCAGGCCATCGGCGGGCAGCGGCAGGGCGTCCGCCTTGGCCAGATCCGCCTCGCCCAACGGCCCGGCGCCAGGCTCGATCGCATCGACACCGCCGGGCCCCTCGATGATCTCGGCGAGCAGCTTGTCCAGCGTTTCGGTGCCGGTCGCCGCGGCATCGGCAGGCCCCGCCGCATCCGCAAGCAGCTGGGCATCGTCGGCCGGCAGCGGCTCGGCTTCGAGCGCCTTGGGGATCACGTCGGCGGTCGAGCGCGGGGCCACCGACTCGCGGGGGACGATGCGCTCGACCCGGGCCGGGCTCTCGGGCTCCTCGAGCGCCTGGACGACAGCCGATTTCTCGTTGACCACCGGCAGCCCGCCGCGCTCGTCGGGAGCGCGCTTGAGCTCGCCGGTATCGGCTCGGATCAAGGGCGGCACCGCATCGCCGCCCGGCATCAGATCCTGATAGGCGAACCACACCACGGCACTGAACAGCGCCAGGACCACGGCCACCATGCCGCCGACCAGGTAGCGCCGCAGGCCGCCGCCACCCCGCCTGCCGCCTTGGCCACGCTTGACCGAGCCGATCGGCGGTTGCCACGGCATATCGGCAATTTCGGGACCACGCTCCCCCCGATGATCTGGCGATCGCACAGCTGAGCTTCCTTTCATATTCCTCCGGCCGGCCCCATGGCGCCCGACCTAGTGCATCTCCGCCACCGGCGTGACGCCCATGAGTGCGAGCCCGTTGGCGATCACCCGACGAACAGCAGCCAGCATGGCAAGACGGGCCCGGCTCAATGCCGGCTCGTCATCGATCAGGAACCGCAAGCTACCATCCTCTTTGCCACGGTTCCATAGCGCATGAAAGTCGCTCGCCAAGTCATGAAGATAAAAAGCTATTCGGTGTGGCTCATGGTGCACGGCAGCACTCTCCACGAGGCGCGGGAACTGCATCGCGGTCTTCAGGAGCTGCAGCTCGCCCGGATCGCTGAGCAGCTCGACCGCGGCGTCCGCCGGCTGCGCCAGCCAATCGCCGTGGCCGTCCGCTTCGGCATTGCGCTGCACCGAACAGATCCGCGCATGGGCGTACTGCACATAGAACACCGGATTGTCCCGCGACTGCTCGACCACCTTGGCGAGATCGAAGTCGAGCGCCGCATCGTTCTTGCGGGTTAGCATAATGAAGCGAAAAACGTCCTTGCCGACTTCGTCGATGACATCCTCGAGTGTGACAATCCGGCCGGCCCGCTTCGACATCTTCAAGGGCTGGCCCGAATCCATCAGATTGACGAGCTGGCAGAGCCGGACATCGAGCTCGGCTCGCCCCTCCGAGAGCGCCTTGACCGCGGCCTGCATCCGCTTGACGTAGCCACCGTGGTCCGCCCCCCAGACATCGATCATCCGGGCGAAGCCACGGCTGTACTTGTCGAGATGATAGGCGAGATCGGCCGCGAAATAGGTCCAGGCCCCGGTCGAACGCTTGAGCGGCCGGTCGATATCGTCGCCGAACGCCGAGGCCTTGAAGAGCAGCTGTGGTGTCGGCTCCCAGTCCTCGACCGGCTTGCCCTTGGGCGGCGGCAGGGTGCCCGTGTAGAGCAGCCCGAGCCGCTCCAGATGTGCCAGGGCGGCATCGACCTTGCCGGCCTCGACCAGATCCCGCTCGGCGGTGAAGACATCGAAGACGACACCCAAGGCCGCCAGGTCCGCCTTGATCCGCTCGAGCATCGCGGCCTTGCCCTCGCGCCCGAAGCACTCGAGCCATTCAGCTTCCGGCACGCCCCGCCACCTCGCACCATCCCGTTCGGCGATGGTCGTGGCCACCGGCACCAGCTCCGGCAAGGGATAGAGCCCCTCGGGCACCGGCCCCGGCGTTTCGCCCAGGGCCTCCAGGTAGCGATGATGGATCGAGCGAGCGAGGATCTCGATCTGTGCCCCGGCGTCGTTGATGTAGTACTCGCGGGTAACGTCGAACCCGGTAAACGCGAGCACTTCCGCGAGCGCGTCACCAAAGACGGTCCCCCGGCCGTGCCCGACATGCAAAGGCCCCGTGGGGTTCGCCGAGCAGAACTCGACATTCACCCGTTCGCCCCGGCCAACGGTCGAGCGGCCGTAATCCTCGCCCGCCTCGATCACCACCGCCACCTGCGCCTGCACGAACGCATCGCTGAAGGTCATGTTGACGAAGCCCGGCGGCACCGCTTCCGCCCGCGCCAGGACCTCGACCGCGGCGAGCTCGGCCGCCAGCATCTCGGCGATCGCCAGAGGCTTCAGCCGCGCGGGCTTGGCCAGGATCAACGCCGCATTGGTCGCCGCATCCCCATGCTCGCGCTCGCGCGGCGGCTCGACCGTAATCCGCTCCAGCGGCAGATCAGCCGGCAGGCTGCCCTTCCGGGCCAGCCGCAAGACCGCCTCGTGCACAGCCGAAAGAAGGGTGGCGAAGGGATTCATCGGCTCATCCAAAGAAGAAGGAAGGAAGTGTGTGGGGAGGATGATCCTCCCCACGCCCCACCGGAACTTTTGCGCCGGCGCTCGCTCCGGCTCAGGGCCGAAACCCGGTGAGCTTGAAGAGCCGGTCGTGCTCGTCGACCGCGAACCGGTCGGTCATCCCGGCCACATAGTCACGAACCGCATCGGCCGTGGCGGCACTGCCCGGTGCTGCAGCCCGCGCCTGCCACCGCTCCGGCAGGCAATCCGGGGCAGCGAGCAGGAGCTCGACGAGCTCGGTCACCAACTGCCGGGCCGTCCGCGCCATGCGGTTGACCTTGTAGTGCCGGTACATCCGCTGATGCAAGAAACCGCGCAAGGCCTGCACCGCCTGCGCCATCGCGGGCGAGAAGCCGGCGAGCGGCCGCCCGGCCTCGCGCACGTCCTGCACCGACTCCGGACGGGTCTCGTGCAGCCGGCGACCCGACTCCGCCACCAGATCCGCCACCATTCGATCGATCAACCGGCGGTTCACCTCGTGGATCAACCGCCGGCGATCGACCCCGGGATAGGCCGTCTCCACCTCGCCGACCACATCCCCCACGAGCGGCAGACCGGCGAGATCCCCGAGGCCGAAGAACCCGGCCCGGAGACCGTCGTCCATGTCGTGGTTGCAATAGGCGATATCGTCCGCGATCGCCGCCAGCTGCGCCTCCAACAGCGGCTGCAGGTCCAGCTGCATCGCCGCGGCCAAGGGATGCTGGGCGATCGCCGCGGGCGGTGTCGCGAGTGGCCCGTTGTGCTTGACCAGGCTCTCGAGCGTCACCGCCGTGAGGTTCAACCCGTCGAAGAGGGCGTAGCGCTGCTCGAGGCGGGTCACGACCCGGAAGGTCTGCACATTGTGGTCGAACCCGCCGAAGCCGGCGAGGGCAGCATCGAGGGCGGCCTCCCCGGCATGGCCGAAGGGACTGTGCCCGAGATCGTGCGCCAGCGCCACCGCCTCCGCCAGATCCTCGTCGAGATCGAGAGCGCGGGACAGGGTCCGGGCGATCTGCGCCACCTCGAGGCTGTGGGTGAGCCGTGTGCGGTAGTGGTCGCCCTCGAAATTGACCAGCACCTGCGTCTTGTATTCGAGCCTGCGAAACGCCGTCGAATGCACGACCCGGTCCCGATCCCTCTGGAAATCCGAGCGCAGGTCGCTGCCGGGCTCCGCCAAGACCCGCCCGCCCGAGAACGCCGGTGCGGCCGCAAAGGCGGCAGGGCTCGGCGAAGATGGCAACACCCGGTTTGACAAGGGATCGCGACTTCTTAAATGAAGGGTATCAGCGGACTCTCGCAACATAGGTGTGCACGATGGCCGAGATCAAGGCAGCCGAGCCGACCGACCGCCCGGCCCCGATCACGGTGAGCGCCGACGCCGCCCGCCGCGTCAAGCGGATCATCGAGGCCGAGGGCAAGACGGACTTGAAGCTCCGGGTCAGCGTCTCGGGCGGTGGCTGCTCCGGCTTTCAATACAATTTCGCCCTCGACGACCGAAGTGAGCCCGATGACGTCGCCATCGAGAAGGACGGTGTCACCGTGGTCGTCGACGGCATGTCGCTGATGTACGTCCTCGGCTCCGAGCTCGATTTCGTCGAGGACCTCACCGGCTCCTACTTCCGCGTGACCAACCCCAACGCCACCGCGAGCTGCGGCTGCGGCACGTCCTTCGCCATCTGATCGCGTGAAGATCACCACCTGGAACGTCAACTCGATCAGGAAGCGCGAAGCGATCGTCCTCGACTGGCTCGAGGCCAACGACCCCGACGTCCTCCTGCTGCAGGAAACCAAGGTGGTCGACGAGAGCTTCCCGAAAGCGAGCTTCAAGGCCAGGGGCTACCACCTGGCCCTCTTCGGCGAGCCCGGCCGCAACGGCGTCGCCATCATCAGCAGGCAGGAGATCGAGGACGTCACCAGGGGCCTTCCCGGCGACCACGACGACAGCCAGGCCCGCTACATCGAAGGCACCATCCAGGGCCTGCGCATCGCCTCGGTCTACGTCCCCAACGGCACCAGCACCGAGAGCCCCAACTTCCCCTACAAGCTCGCCTTCTACGACCGCCTCCGCCGTCACGCCGCAGCCCATCTCGAAGCCGAAACGCCCTACATTATCGGCGGCGACTTCAACGTGGCGCCTGAGCCCATCGACGTCTACGACCCCGCCCTCTGCGAGGGCACCATCTGCTATCACCCGCACGAACGCCAGGCACTTCGCGCACTGACCAACCAGGGCCTCTACGACGCCTTCCGCGCCGTCCACCCGACCCGCCGCCAATACACCTGGTGGGACTTGCGCGGCGGCTCCTGGGAACGCGACGAAGGCCTGCGCATCGACTACCTCCTCCTCTCCCCAGAAGCCATCGACCGCCTGACAGAAGCCGACAGCGACCCCAAGACCAGGGCCGGCAAAGGCATCTCCGACCACATCCCGACCTGGTGCGTGCTGGGGTAAGAGAGCTGAAAGTGCGGGGGAACTGAGTTCCCCCGGCACCCCCTCCAATTTTTCGGTTGTTGGCTTGATGGGCAGCCGGATGCATCTTCCGACCGAGATGGACACCCCCGAGGGAAGCATGCAGCTCTACGTGACGCGCCTGAGACTCGCTAATTGGCGGAACTTCAAGAAAGTCGACATCCGCCTGACCCGCCGCGCGTTCTTCGTCGGACCCAACGCGTCGGGAAAGTCCAACCTGCTCGATGCGCTTCGGTTCATGCGCGATCTGGTGTCCGTCGGCGGTGGATTGCAGGCGGCAGTAAAGGATCGCGAGGGGATCGCGCGACTTCGCTGCCTCGCGGCGCGCAAGACTCCCGCCGTCATGATCGCTGTCGATATCGGCAACGAAAACCAGCCCGCACTTTGGCAATACGAATTAGCATTTAACGGCAGGCAGCGAGACGGCTTTGTGACCGTCAAGCAAGAGGCTGTGTTGCACAACGGACAACAAGTGCTAGAGCGTCCCGATCGAGAAGACGATAGCGATACCGTGCGGTTGCAAGAGACGGCGATCGAGCGGAAAAGCAGTAACCGGGAGTTCCGTGAACTCGCGGAGTTCCTCGGCGAGCTCCGCTATCTGCATCTCGTCCCGCAAATCGTGCGCGACCCTGAGCGACGTCCGACCTCGGGAGAGGACGCACTCGGCGGCGACTTTCTCGAACGGCTCGCCGGCAGCAACAAGCGCGAGCGTGACAGCCGCCTGAAGCGGATCAACAGGGCATTGCAGGTCGCGGTCCCACAGCTGACTCAGCTCAAGATGGAGCAGGACAACAAGGGGCTCTGGCATCTGAAAGCCAACTACGCCCACTGGCGGCCGCAAGGTGCGTGGCAGGACGAGCGCAGCTTCTCCGACGGAACGCTACGGCTGATCGGCATCCTCTGGGCAGTCGTCGAGGCGGGCGGCCCGCTGATCCTGGAAGAGCCGGAACTGTCCCTGCATCCGGGCGTCGTCGAGCGCATCCCGGCCATGTTCCAACACATGCAGCAGGCGAGCGGTCGACAGGTGCTGATTACCACCCACTCTGAAAAGCTGTTGCAGGACAGCGGCATCGGCCTCGACGAGATCCAAATGCTCATCCCCGGCAGCGAGGCCACCGAGGTCGTCGCCTGCAGCGGTCGCGAGGACATCAGGGTCCTCGTCGAGGGCGGCTTGACCCCAGGGGAGGCGGTGATGCCGAAGGTCGCACCACCGGCTGCCCATCAATTGTCGCTGCTCGACCTGGGCTGAGCCTTGCTCGCGCCCCTGACCCTCGTGGTCGAGGGCAATCTCGACGAGTGGGTCTGCCGCCGCCTCCTCACCGACACAGGGCTGGCAGCCGGCGCCGTATACGGTCGGCATGGCAAGAATTACATCGACGGAAAGATGGTCGCTTGGCGCGCTGCCGCCGACCGATCGCCCTTCGAGCCGTGGTTCGTGCTCCGCGATCTCGACCAGGATGCCCCCTGCGCCGGTGCTTTTGTCGCCGAACATAGCTGGACCCAACCGCGCTATGGCGCCATTCGGCTTGCTGTACCGAGCGTCGACGCGTGGCTGCTGGCCGATCGAAAGGGCATTGCCGCCACCCTCCGCGTCAGCGAGGCTCTGGTGCCCAAAGAACCCGAACGGTTAGTCGACGCGAAGCAGGCGATGCTTGACCTCGCTGCCCGCTCGCCAGATCGAGCGCTCCGCGACGATTTCCTGCCGCGCCCCACGGCCGCTCGCAAGGAAGGACCAGGTTACGCTCAACGGCTCGGCAGGTTTGCAACCCAAGACTGGTCGATCACCGCCGCCTGCCAAGCCGCCCCGAGTTTGGCACGAGCTGTAACGGCGCTTGAGCGACTGCGCGACCGCTTGGCCTCGTAAGCCGATGATCCTGCTAAAGCGTTGTAGGCATCAAGGATCAGCGCGATCGAATCAGCGGCCGGTCTTTGCACTATACGGCTCACCCCCCGCCACTCGGCCCCGCCACCACCTTGGCGTCGTAGAGCTCGCCGATCTGCCGTTGGCCGAGGCCGAGGATGTCCGCCAGGATCGCCTCGGTGTGCTCGCCGAGAACAGGCGCCGGGCGCGGCGCCTCGCGCGCGATGGCGCTGAAGTCGAAGGAGCAGCCGGGGACCGGGAAGGTACCGATCCCCGGCTGCTCCAGCATGCTGAAGAGCGGGTTCTCGGGCGAAAGGTCGGGATCCAGCCGGACCGCCTCGGCGAAGCTTCTGAACTCGGACCAGGTCAACCCCGCTTCATCGAACGCCGCACCGAAGTCCGCCACCTGCCGGGCCGCGAACCAGGGCGCTAGGATCGCCGTGATCTCGTCCCGGGCGCGAAAACGGTTGCCCTCCTCGCGGAGATCGAGGCCGAGGCGCTCGCCCAGGGCGGCCATCGCCTCGCCTGTCCCGGTCACCCGGACCAGGCCGCGCCACTGCCGGTCGGTGAGCCCGATCACCATCACCCGCCGGCCGTCGGCGCAGACGAAATCCTGGCCGTAGGCGCCATAGAGGCTGTTGCCGTATTTCGGCCGATCGAACCCGTTGACCGCGACCTCGCCGATGATGCCGAGATGGCCGAGCATGGCGGCTGCCACGTCCTTGAGCGCGATCTCGACGATCTGCCCCTGGCCGGTCTTCAGCCGATGCCGCTCGGCCGCCAGCAGGCCCATCGCCACCATCTGTCCCGAGATGCAGTCCCAGGCGGGCAGTACGTGGGCGATCGGCTCCTCGGACCCTTCCGGCCCAGTGGCGTGGGGAAAGCCCACGGCCGGATTGACGGTGTAGTCGACAGCCGGACCGTGCTGCCGCGTGCCGGCCAGTGCCACCATGATCAGGTCCGACCGCCGGGCCGAGAGGGCGGGGTAGTCCATCCAGCCCCGAATCCGGAGATTGGTGAGAAAGCAGCCGGCATCCGGCCCCGGTGCGGTGATCAGGGCCGAGACGATCTCCTGCCCCTCGGGCCTCGACATGTCGACCGCGATCGACCGCTTGCCTTTGTTGAGCCCGGCCCAAAACAGACTCTTGCCGTCGCTCGTTACCGGCCAGCGATGCGCGTCGAGACCCCCCTGCAGCCGATCGAAGCGGATCACGTCCGCCCCCATCTGCGCCAATGTCATGCCGGCGAGCGGCACGGCGACGAAGGCCGAGCCCTCGACGACGCGCAGGCCCGATAGGATGCCGCCGCTCACCACGTCACCTTGGCCTGCATGCAGGCATGCCCCTCGCCATTGACTGTCGCCAGCTGCTGCTCGCCGTCCGCAACGGCCGTGCCCACGACCTTGAGCGGATCGAAGTGGAAGAGCGGGCGCACACCGCGAAACGCGAAGGCGGCGGGCATCGCACCATCCCGCCACCGGCGAGCCGCCTGCATCAGCGACACGGCCTGCAGCGGGCCGTGCACCACGAGGCCCGGGTATTTCTCGACCGCGCGGGTGTAGTCGAGATCGTAGTGGATCCGGTGGCCGTTGAAGGTGACGGCGGAGAACCGGAAGAGCCTGACGGTGTCGATCGGCACCGCCTCCTCGTGGCTGACGGGCGTCGGCGGGGCCACCGGTGGCGGCGGGGTAAAGCTGTCGGGGATGGCGACGTAGACGATATCGTGCTCCTCGATCAGCGCCTCGCCCCGCGCCGTGCTCAGACGATGTTCGACCGTGACGAACACCATCCGCCCGGCGCGGCCGCTCTTCTCCTCGACCGAAAGGATCGTCGAGCGCCGCTGCAACTCCTCGGCGATTCGGATCGCGCCCGCAAAGCGCAGCCGGCCGCCGGCCCACATCCGCCGCTCCAGCGGCACCGGCGGCAGAAAGCCGCCGCGCCTGGGATGCCCGTCCGGCCCGAGGCCGGACATCGGTGTCGTCGGCAGGAAGGCGAGCCAATGCCAGAGCGGCGGCAGCATACCGCCGGCCGAGAGCCCCAACCGCTCACGCGCCGCCTGGTCCAGATCGAGCGTCGCCGCGAGGCCCGCCACCTGCTGCACCGAAACCGAATCGGTCGCCTCTTCCACCCGGCCGACCCAGGCCTCGAACTCGCCGCTCGCCAACGGGCTGTCCTCCACTTGCACCCCCAAACGACTTAGGTGGGCCATCGGCCCGCCGTCAAGTCGCCGGCCGACAGCAAGCCGATGGTACGGCGAGCGCGTCAGCGATATACTCTGCGTCGCCTTGCGCATGCCGGCGACCGGATCAGCGAGCGACGACGGGCAGCAAGCATCGGGCAGCGGGGTGGTGCGTGGCCATCTTGCCACGGAACCGGGCGCGTTGCCGCTTCACCGCGTCGTTGCCACGGTTCCCGTACGCCGTTGCGCCCATGGGCTCGATGGCTGCCTTGGACCTGTCGCAGTGCTCGGTTAGTACCGCAGCGCAGCGGAAGCGGAGCCTGCCCCATGACGAACGCCGCTATCTTCACCCCAGAGCCGCACATCGTCGATCAGCTGATCCTCGAGCGAGCCCCGCGTCTCCTCGCCGATCCGCTGGCGCGCCGCACCTTCATCCGGCTGCTGTCGGAGCCGTTGTGCTACCCCGAGGCGCGCGCCATGGCGGACCAGGTCGGCGCGCTTGCCGGCGCGGAGATCATGGACTTCCTCGCAGCGGAGCTGGCACTGGAGGTGAGCGATTCGGGCAGGCCCTATCTCCCCGCTTCCGGGCCTGCGATCCTCGTC
>DAIRDJ010000093.1:0-1658 GCA_036796215.1 Geminicoccaceae bacterium | reverse complement strand
TTTCCCTCGGGCCGGCTCGCCTATCTCAGCTGGCGGGGGCTCAAGGAGCGGGCCTGGCTGCCCTCGGTCCTCTCGATCGCGCGGCGCCACAACCTGCCCATCGTGCCGCTGCACATCAAGGCGCGCAACTCACCGACCTTCTATGCGCTCTCGATGCTGGCGCACGAGCTGCGCGACGTGACCCTGTTCCGCGAGCTGCTCAACAAAAAGCGCCGGCGGTTCCGCCTGTCCTACGGGCCGGCGCTCGATGCGCTCAGCCTGCCGGCCGACCCCAAGGCTGCGGTCGAGGTGCTGCAGCATCATGTCGAGCGGCTCCTGCCGCTGGCCGCTGCCGGCCGCGCCTGGATCCCGGGCGGTGCCATAGCCGCCCGTTGATCGGGGCTCACCAGAGCGTGTAGCCGCCGTCGATGACCAGCGCCGCCCCGGTCATGAACCGGCTGGCATCCGAGGCGAGATAGACGGCGAGCGCCCCCAGATCCTCGGGCTCGCCGGTCGTGCGCATCGGTGTCCGCTCGACGATGCCGTCGATCACCTCGGGCCGCTCGCGCGACCAGCGCCGGTTGGCCTCGGTCATGAAGAGGCCGGGACAGATGGCATTGACGGTCACGCCATGCGGCGCCCAGTCGGCGGCCACGGCACGAGTGAATTGCAGGACGGCGGCCTTGCCGGTCTCGTAGTGGCGGCCGCCGATATCGCGCCCGGCGACCATGGCGTTGATCGAGCTGATATTGATGACCCGACCGCCTGCCCCCCTCGCGAGCATCGCACGGCCGATGATCTTGGTGCAGAGAAAGGTGCTCGTGAGGTTGAGGTCGATCAGCGCCTGCCACCGGGCGAGCGGCATCTCGGTGACGGGCGCCGGGTCCCGCCTGCCGCCGATATTGTTGATCAGGATGTCGATGGGGCCGTGCTCGGCGACCACCCGTTCGGCCGTGGCTTCACAGGCTGCCGGATCGGCCAAGTCCGCCGCGATGGTGGAAACGTTGCGGCCGAGCGGGCCCAACGTGCCGGCTGCTTCATCGAGGCTCTCGCGGCTGCGGCCGGCGATGACGAGATCGGCACCGGCTTCGGCGAGTGCCCTAGCCATGGCGAGCCCGAGCCCGCGGCTGCCGCCGGTGATGAAGGCGCGCTTGCCGTCGAGGCGAAAGCGGTCGAGGACGGTCATGGATGTAACCCTGCAGCGTTGAGGACTCGGGGCATCAAGCAGAAGCCTACGACATGGGCCAAGCGACTTCACGCAGATAGTCGGCATGCTCCAGAAGCTCGGGTGCCAGGAGCGAATTCGGGAAGCGGATCAGCACGACCTGCAGACCTGCTTTTCGGGCGTACTTCATGGCAGGGATGCAGTCCGTATCACCGGTGACGAGAGCGATCCGCTGGACGGAGCCAATCTTGCAGAAGTTGGCAATGTCCAGCCCGATCCGCATGTCGACACCCTTCTGCTCGAAGTCCGGCTTGAAGTCGTCGTCACTCGGATCGCTTGCCGCTATCGGGATTCGCTTCGGCTTGAAGCCACGAAACTTCAGTATCCCGAGCCGAACAGCGAAGAGTTCCTTGCGCGCCAACTTCTTCAACCACTCGTCCGAGCCCGCAAACGTTTTCAGGAGACACTTAACATAAGATAGATAACGTGTTAGAGCCCTGCCTTGAAGCTCTGG
>DAIRDJ010000092.1:0-15451 GCA_036796215.1 Geminicoccaceae bacterium | reverse complement strand
GGCGGCATCGAGCGGCTGGAGATCGGCTGGCGGCTCGACCAGGCTGCCGTCGGCGGCGAGCACCCGGTCGGCGCGGACCAGGCCGTCGAGGCGGCTGCCGGCGCCGATGCCCATCTCGGCGATGCGGCGGAGCATGTCGACGAACACCCCGGAGAGCGGCAGGCTGGTCCAGCTGGTATTGGCCGTGGTGTGGAAGAGGATGGTCTGGCCCTCGCCGATCGCCCGGCCGGTGACGATCGGGGTGCCGTCGACCAAGCTCGCGAGCGTCGCTGCCGCGAGCTCCGGGCTGGGCTCGGCCAGGACCTGGCGAAAGACGATCGCCTCCTCGCTGTTCTCGAGCCCGGCAAACGGGCTGTCCGGCTGGAAGGGGGCGAGCGGCAAGGGCTCGGACCAGGAAAGCGCACCGCCCAACTGGCGGTCGCCCGAGCGCAGCCGGACGGGCAAGAGCGGATCGGCCGCAGCGGTGCCGAGCTCGATCGTGCCCGTACCGTCCGGATCGACCCCGGCGAGCCTGGGGCCGGCAAAGCGGAGCAGCACCCCGCCGCGTTCGACCCAGGTGGTGAGCGCTTCCTCTTCGGCCGCAGCGAACTGGCCCCGGTCGGTGACCACCAGCAGCGACAACGGGGCCTCGACGAGCTCGGTGATCCGGCCGCGGCGGATCTCGGCAAACGGCCGCAGTGCCCGCTCGACGAAATAGGGTTCGGCCAGGAGCGGCTGATCGGCCGAGCCCGTGGGATCGCCCGCGATGCCGACCGTCCGCCGCCGCCAGCGCTCGTCGAAGAGCAGCGCCCCACCGATCCCATGCTCGCCGGTGAGCTCCAGCCGGGCGATCCGGTTGCGCAGATCGAGCGGCAGGTCGAGCTCGACCACGGCCTCGCGACCGGCCGTCTCGACGGGGATGGCGAAGCGGCCGAGTACTTCGCCTTCGGGGCCGGTTGCGATGATCTCGGCGGGCCACGGGGTTTCCGTCGCGGGCCGCACGACGCGGACCGATTGGGTGCTCTGGCCGAGCTCGCCCGGGGCCAGCAGCACCGCCCGTTCGGCCGGTGGGTCGGCGACGACCTGCAGCTCGCCCAGCGCGCCCAGGGCCAGGGCGAAGGGGCGGGTGGCCTCGTTCTGGGTCTCGCGATCGAGAACACCGTCGGCGAGCCAGACGGGCTGGGCGGCCTCCAGGCCACTAGCCTCGAGCCGGGCCAGGGCCTGGTCGTGGTCGACCGACCAGGCTTTCGGTTGCCAGCCGGGCAAGCCTTCCAGCACCTCGCGCGCCGGCCGCGGCTCGAGCGGGGTACCACGATCGTCGGCGGCGGTCTCGAGCACGATCACCGGGCGATTGTCGCGCTCGGCCTGCTCGAGCAGTTCGGCTGCGACCTCGACCCGCCGCTGCCAGTTGGGGGCGGCGGCCCAGCCGTCATCGACCACCAGGAGCAACGGTCCCCGGCCACCGAGCTCCGGCGCCGGGTTGAGGACGGGCCCTGCCAGACCGATGATGATCAGGGCCGCGATCGCGAGACGCAGCAGCAGCAGCCACCAGGGCGTGCGCGCCGGGGTCTCCTCCGGCGCCACGAGCTTGAGCAGCAGCGCCAAAGGCGGGAAGGCGACCTGGCGGGGAGCCGGGGGGGTCAGGCGCAGCAGCAGCCAGATCGCCGGCAAAGCGACAAGGCCGAGGAGCAGCCAGGGCTGGACGAAGGCAAGCGGGCCCAGGGTCAGCATCGTTCAGTGCCGCCCGGCCGCACGGGGTGCGAGCATCTGGTAGAGGGTCAAGAGGCCGCTTTCCGCGGATCTGTCGGTGTGATGGATGGCCAATTGCCAGCCGTGCTTGCGGGCGAGGTCGCCCAGATGCGCCCTGTGCGCGCGGTAAAGCTCGCGGTAGCGGTCGCGGATCCCGCCGACATTGCCGATCAGCGTGCGGCCCTCGCCCTCGAGGCCCTGGAAGAGCACACGACCGTGAAAATCGAGCGTCTCCTCGGCCGGATCGGCGACCAGCAGCAGCGCCACCTGGGCGCCGATGGCGTTGAGCTCGGAGAACCGCCGGGCGATCGTCTCGGGCGGCTCGAGGAAGTCGGAGACGAGCACGAGCCGGGCGTGGCGCGGCAGGTCCTGGTCGGGTGCCACGGACGTCGCAGCACCGACGCTCTCGAGGATCCGCTGGACGACGATGTTGAAGCCGTACTGGCCGCCGCGGGGCCGCTCGCCGGCACCGAGGGCGGCGATGCGCTCGCCGGCGCGGACCAGAAGCCCGCCCAGGGCGAGGGTGAGGACCAGGGCACGGTCGCGCTTGGTGGGCCAGCTCGGCCGGGAGCGGTAGTGCATCGAGGCCGACTGGTCGGGCCAGAGCCAGACGCTCTCGGCCGCTTCCCATTCCTGCTCGCGGACGAAGAGATGCCGGGAGCGCGCCGATTGGCGCCAGTCGATCGAGCCCGCGGGGTCGCCCGGCTGGTATTGGCGGTATTGCCAGAAGGTCTCGCCGACCCCGGTCCGCCGCCGGCCGTGCACGCCCTGGCTCACCGTGGTCGCCACCCGTTCGGCCTCGACCAGGAGAGCCGGCAGGCGGGCGCCGAGCCTCTCCGCCTCGCCGCGCAGCCGGCCGAGTTCGGTGGCGGCCATGCTCATGCCGAACGGCCCGCGTGCCGTGGCCGGGTCGGTCGATGCGGTCCGTTCATCCAACCTGCCGCAACAGGCGCTCGATGATCTGGTCAACGCCGATGCCGTCGGCGCGGGCGGCGAAGGTCACCGCCATGCGGTGGCGCAGCACCGGCGCGGCCAGGGCCCGCAGGTCGTCGAGCGAGGGGGCGAGCCTGCCGTCGAGGAGGGCGCGGACCCGGGTGACCAGCATCAAGGACTGGCTGGCGCGCGGTCCCGGGCCCCAGGCGACCTGCTCGCGCACGCCCTCGATGCTGCTGGTCTCCGGCCGGCCCGAGCGGACCAGCGCCAGGATCGCCTCGACCAGGCTCTCGCTCACCGGCAGCCGGCGAACCAGCGCCTGCATCGCCATCAGCTGCTCGCCATCGAGCACCTGGTGCGGGGTCGCTTCCTTGCCGGTGGTGGTCGCCACCATCATCTGCCGCTCGGCCGTGGCCGAGGGGTAGTCGATGTTGACCTGCATCAGGAAACGGTCGAGCTGGGCCTCGGGCAGGGGATACGTACCCTCCTGCTCGATCGGGTTCTGGGTCGCGAGCACGTGGAAGGGAGCGGGCAGCCGGTGGTCGTGGCCGGCGACGGTAACCTTGCGCTCCTGCATCGCCTGCAGGAGCGCCGCCTGGGTCCGGGGGCTCGCCCGGTTGATCTCGTCCGCCATCAGCAGCTGCGCGAAGATCGGCCCCTCGATGAAGCGGAAATGCTGCCGGCCGCCACTGTCCTCCTCCAGCACCTCCGAGCCGATGATGTCGCCAGGCATCAGATCGGGCGTGAACTGCACCCGCTTCTCGGAGAGGCCGAGCACGGTGCCGAGGGTTTCGGCGAGCTTGGTCTTGGCGAGGCCCGGCACGCCTACGAGCAGCGTGTGGCCGCCCGCGAGCAGCGTGGTGAGCACCTCCTCGACCACTTCCTGCTGGCCGAAGATCACCCGGCCGATCTCGGCCTTGACCTGCGCCAGCTTCTCGATCGTCCGATCGATGTCGCGCTCGAGATCCTTTGCCGACGTTTCGCTCAATCGCCCGTTCCCTCGCTCTGGCGCCTGTCCCCTTGCCCTGGTCGAGGCGCACGCCACAAATCGGCGGCACGGCAGTTCTAGTCCGCGACTTGCGCGACCCGCACGACACAATATCAACTGGAAGTCGCGGCGTGCAAAGTCTAGTTTAAGGATAACTGCATGGTGGTCGGGCGAAGGCAAGAGGGTGATGGGGCAGAGCGGCATCAGCGGCACGGTGCGACCCCCGAGCACCTCGCCCGCCGGCGACGTGATCGCGGGCGTTCGGGCGCGCTCGCCATGGTGAGGCGGCCGTTCGACATCGATGCCCGGCTGGCCGAGCTTGGCACCGCGGGTGGCGGTCAGTTCTCGATGGCGATCAGTGCCGACGGCAGCTGGCACTACCAGGGCTCGAGGATCCCCCGGCCGGCGCTGGTCAAGCTGTTCGCCACGGCGCTGCAGCGGGCGGCGGACGGCAGCTATTGGCTCGTGACCCCGGTCGAGGCGGGCAGGGTCGAAGTCGAGGACGTGCCGTTCACGATCGTCGAGCTCGATTGTTCTGATCCCGGAGCCGGGCAGACCATCCGTTTCCGGACCAATCTCGACCAGTGGCTGACACTCGATGCCGACCATCCCCTGGCGATGCGCCCGCCGCCCGAGGGCGGTGCGCCTGCACCCTATCTCGTCGTGCGACCGGCCGCGGGTACGCGGTTGCCCCTGGAGGGCCGGCTCTTGCGCCCGGTCTTCTATCATCTGGTGGAGCTCGCCGAGCCTGCTGGTGGCGAGCTCGTCCTGCGCGGCGCGGGTCAGCTCTTCAGCCTCGGGCGGCTCGACCAGTGGTGATGTGCACCGTACCGCTCGATCCCGAGCTGATGCGCGACCGGCTGCGCGACGGTCTCGTCCTCGAGCCACCCTGGTATGTCCCGGGCGACGAGGCGCGCCAGCCACCGCCGAGCGGCCACCTGACGCCGGCGGCGGTGCTCGTCGCCCTGCTCGACCGGCCGGAGGGGACCGCCTTCGTGCTCACCGAGCGGGCGGCCCACCTCAGTGCGCATGCGGGTCAAATCAGTCTGCCCGGCGGGCGGATGGAGCCGGATGATGTGAGTGCGGTCGCCACCGCCCTGCGCGAGAGCGAGGAGGAGATCGGTCTCGAGCCGTGGCGCGTCGAGGTGCTCGGCAGTCTTCGGGCCTATGACACGATCACCGGGTTTCGCATCTACCCGGTGATCGGCCGGGTGGCCGAGCCGCCTCTGGCCTGGCGACCGGATCCGGCCGAGGTCGCCGACGTCTTCGAGGTGCCGCTCGACTTCGTCCTCGACCCTGCCAATCACCAGCGCGATTCCTATCTGAGGAACGGTGAGTGTCGGCACTTTTTCGTCCTGCCCTACCAGGATCGCTACATCTGGGGGGCGACAGCCGGCATTCTCGTCAATCTCGCGCGCACGCTCGCGGGCTGACCGCCCGCGGCTGTGCCCGCCTCGGACCGTCGGACCCGCCTGCCTCATGTTGCGCATCGTGTTGTTCTACATTCTGCCGTTCCTGCTGCCGTTCATCGGCTTTTTCACCTATCGCTATCTGGTGACCGACGGGCGGGCGCTGTTGCAGAGCACACCCTGGCTCGTCCTCTGCGTCGCCGGCCTCGCCTTGCTGATCGCGAGCCTCTTCACCCTGGCGTTCACCGGCGGCTGGGAGACTGGCGGCGCCTATGTGCCGCCCAGGCTCGAGGACGGTCGGGTCGTCCCGGCCGAGGTGCTGCAGCCTTCGGGCGAGGTGACCGAGGCGCCCGCCGCCGAGCCGGCCCCGGCCGATGGCAACTGACGACCGGCCACTTGCCCATGCCGCCTGGCTCGAGGCGGCCGCGACCCGGCGGCTGCTCAGGGCCCTCGCTGCGGCTGGCGCGCCGGTGCGCTTCGTCGGCGGCTGCGTCCGTGACACGCTCATCGATCCCGCCCTCGACATGGTCGATCTCGATCTCGCGACCCCGCTGCCGCCCGAGCGCAGCATCGAGCTTCTGGCCGCGGCCGGGATCAGGACCATCCCGACCGGCATCGACCATGGCACGATCACCGCCCTGGTGGACGGTCGTGCCTTCGAGATCACCACGCTGCGCCACGATGTTGCCACCGATGGCCGGCGGGCCGTCGTCGCCTTCACCGACTGCTTTTTTGCCGATGCGGCGCGGCGCGACTTCACCATCAACGCCATGAGCTGCGATGCCGAGGGCCGGCTCTACGATCCGTTCGACGGGTGCGCCGATCTCGCCGCCGGTCGCATTCGCTTCGTCGGCGAGCCCCAGGCCCGGATCGCTGAGGATTACCTCCGCATCCTTCGCTTTTTCCGGTTTTTCGCGCGCTTCGGCCGCGAGCGCCCGCCCGAGGCCACGCTCGACGCTCTGGCGCTCGAGCGGCAGGGGCTGCAGCGGCTCTCGGGCGAACGGCTCCGGGCCGAGCTGCTCAAGCTCCTGCAGGGGCCGAACGTCGAGGCGAGCCTGGATCTGATGGCCGAGACCGAGGTCTGGCAGGCGATCTTTCTGGCGAGGCCGACCCTCGAGCGGTTCGCCCGATTGCGCCGCCTGGCACCGGACGCCGACCCGATCCTCGAGCTTGCGGCCCTGACCCGTGGGGCGGTGGATGCCGCGGCCATCGCCGAGCGGCTGCGGCTCGCCAATGACGAGCGTGATCGGCTGGTCGATCTGGCGACGGCAGCACTGCCGGCGCTCGACCTCGCACCGGTGCCGCTGCGCGCCCTCGCCTACCAACTCGGCCGGCGGTGCCTCGCCGATCGCCTGTGCCTGGCTGCGGCCGAGCGCGATGCGGCGCCGGCCCAGCTGGCGGCGATCCTGGCGCTGCTCGATGCCTTCGGCGAGCCGCAGCTGCCGGTTCGTGGGCGTGATCTCGTGGCCCTCGGCATTCCCCACGGGCCCGCCGTCGGCACGGTGCTCCGGCAGCTCGAGGCGGCCTGGATCGCGAGCGACTTCAGCGCCGACCGCGACAGCCTTTTGGCGCTGGTCCAACCGGCTGCGGCCACACTCGGAGATGACGAATGAAGGGCGGCGCATGAACCGCAGGATCGCGGTGATCGGGGCGGGGGTCGCCGGGGCCATCGCGGCACGCGGGCTCGCCGCGGCCGGCGAACGGGTCACCGTCTTCGACAAGGGCCGCTCGGTCGGCGGCAGGCTCGCCCAGCGCCGCCGCGCGGGTGCCGTCTTCGACCACGGTGCCCAGTTCATTCGGCCGCGCGATCCGCTCCTCGAGCGGCTGCTGGCGGCCGGGGTCGAGGCCGGGATCGTCGCCCGCTGGCCGGCGGCCGAGATCGACGAGCGGCGGGTCTATGTCGGCACGCCCGCCATGAACACACCCTTGAAGTTGCTGCTCGCCGACGTGCCGGTCGAGACCGATTGCCGGATCGTCCGGCTCGTGCGGGCTGGCGAGGGGTGGTCACTCGAGGATGCGGGGGGTATCCGCCACGGGCCTTTCGCCTCGGTGGTGCTCGCGATCCCGCCGGTGCAGGCAGAGGAGCTCCTGGCGGGCATCGAGGGCGGCCCGCCGTCGGCACTTCTGGCCGCGGTCGACAAGGCCCGGCTCGCTCCCTGCTGGGCGCTGCTCCTGGCCTTCGATCCACCGCTCGAGCTTGCCGGCCTCGATGCGCGATCGGTCGATGGTGGTCCCATCGCCTGGATCGCGCGTAATACCAGCAAGCCCGGCCGGGCCGGTCGCGATGCCTGGACGGTGCACGCCTCGCCCGAATGGTCGACGGCGCATCTCGAGGAGACGCCGGAGGCGGTCGCACCGCTGCTGCTTGAGGCGTTTCGCGCAGTGACCGGGATCGGCGACGTGAAGCCGTGCCACCTCGAGGCCCATCGCTGGCGCTACGCGCTGGTTACCGAGCCGGTCGGCGAGGCGGCGCTCTTCGATCGCGCGAGTGGTCTCGGGCTCTGTGGCGACTGGTGCCTCGGCGGCAAGGTCGAGGCGGCGTTTCTCTCCGGTCGGGCCTTGGTGAAATTGCTGCGGGAAAGCGCATGACGAGCGAAACCGCAGACCGACCGGTCTGCTACTACAACGGCGCCTGCCCGGTCTGCCGCTTCGAGATCGAGCACTACAAGAACGGCCCGGACGGCGAGGCGGTGCGCTGGCACGATCTGGGCTCTGACCCCGAAGCGCTGGCCGCCTTCGGCATCGATCGGGCCGGGGCCAAGCGCCGGCTGCATGTGCTGGACGAGGCGGGCGAGCTGCACAGCGGGGTGGATGCGTTCATCCTGCTCTGGCAGCGCATGCCGCGCTATCGCTGGTTGGGCCGCATTGTCGCCAGCCGGCCGCTGCGGCCGCTCGCCACGGCGCTTTACGATAACGTGCTGGCACCCTTCCTCTTCTCGTGGAACAGCTGGCGGGGACTTATCTGAGGGCGCATTAAACGCCCCCCACTCGCCTTGCTTTTGTCGCAGAGCGCTAGTAAACACCGCCCATCTCTCACGCGGATCATCCCGCGCGTTGACGCGCGCACCGGTGTCCGGCATCAGCCGGATTTGGATCCGCGGTGGCACAACCGGACCAGGAACCGAAGACCATGGCTTTTCCCACCTACACCATGCGCCAGCTGCTCGAGGCGGGCGTCCATTTCGGCCACCAGACCCGACGCTGGAACCCCGCGATGGAGCCCTACATCTTCGGGGTCAGGAACGGCGTCCATATTCTCGATCTGACCCAGACCGTGCCGATGCTGCACCGCGGCCTGCAGGCGGTGCGCGACGTCGTCGCCGGTGGCGGGCGGGTGCTCTTCGTCGGCACCAAGCGGCAGGCCCAGGAGCCGGTGGCCCGGGCCGCCCAGCGCTGCGGCCAGTACTACGTCAACCATCGCTGGCTCGGCGGCATGCTGACCAACTGGCGGACCATCTCGAACTCGATACGCCGGCTGCGCGAGCTGGAGAGCCGCCTGTCCGAGCAGCAGAGCGGCTTGACCAAGAAGGAGCTGCTGCAGCTCAGCCGCGAGCGCGACAAGCTCGAGCAGGCGCTGGGTGGCATCAAGGAGATGGGTGGGCTGCCCGACATCCTGTTCGTCATCGACACCAACAAGGAGTCGATCGCGGTCACCGAGGCGAAGAAGTTGGGCCTGCCGGTCGTCGCGATCCTCGACAGCAATTCGAGCCCGGCCGACATCCGCTACCCGGTGCCGGGCAATGACGACGCCAGCCGGGCGATCAACCTCTATTGCGACCTCGTGGTCCAGGCCGTCCTGGATGGCCTGCAGGCCGAGATGACCGCGAGCGGCATGGATCTGGGCGAGATCGAGCCCCTGGAGCCCGAGGCGAGCGAGCCCGGCGGTGTGGAGGGGATCGGCGCTGGTGACATGGGGGCCATCGAGCCGATCGAGGCGCCTTTTGGCCCCGAGGGTGTGGACGAGCCGGCCCGGATCGTCGAGACTGCGCGCTCCGCTGCCGGCTAAAATCCCCTGGATCGAAAGAGTTACCGAGAACGGAAGAGATAATGGCTGAGATTACCGCATCGATGGTCAAGGAGCTGCGCGAGCGCACCGGGGCCGGGATGATGGACTGCAAGAAGGCGCTCGCCGAGACGGCGGGCGAGCTTGAGGCCGCGGTCGACGCCCTGCGCAAGAAGGGCCTCGCCGCCGCCGCCAAGAAGGCCGGCCGGACCACCGCCGACGGCCTGATCGGCATGGCGCTCGACGGGACCAAGGGGGCCGTCGTCGAGGTCAATTCCGAGACCGACTTCGTCGCCAGGAACGAGGCCTTTCAGACGCTGGTCTCCCAGATCACGGCACTCTCGATCGCCGCCAACGGCGATGTCGAGGCCCTGAAGGCGGCGGTGATCCCGGCGACCGGCAAGACTGTGGCGAATTCGATCACCGACGCGATCGGTGTGATCGGCGAGAACATCAATCTGCGGCGCACCGCGGCCCTGACGGTCGAGCCGGGCGTGGTCGCCGGCTACGTCCACCAGCAAGCCGCGCCTGGCCTCGGCCGGATGGGCGTGCTGGTGGCCTTGCAGTCGACCGGTGCTACGGGTGCGCTCGATGCCTTCGGCAAGCAGCTCGCCATGCACATCGCGGCGACCAATCCGCAATCCGTGACGGTCCAGGACCTCGATCCGGCCGTTGTCACGCGTGAGCGCAACATCTTCGCCGATCAGGCGCGCGCCTCCGGCAAGCCCGAGGCGATCATCGAGAAGATGGTCGAGGGGCGCCTTCGGAAGTTCTACGAGGAGAGCGTGCTGCTCGAGCAGACCTGGGTGCTGGACACCGACAAGAAGGTCAAGGACGCGCTGGCCGACGCCGCGAAGTCGGCCGGTGCGCTGGTGACCGTGGTGGCCTTCGTGCGCATGGCGCTCGGCGAAGGCATCACCAAGGAAGCCGACGATCTGGCGGCAGAGGTTGCAAAACTGACCGCCTAATATTACCTGGAGTTGAATTTCTGGTGATCGACGGCGCGGCGGAGCACGAGATCGAGCGAGGTTGGGAAGCGTGCGGGCCGGTTTCGACCGGCCCGGCGCGGGTACGGGTCCGTGGCAACTCGGAGGTGGTCGGGCGATGAGCGCAGTGCTGCGGGCCGAGCCACGCTACCGGCGCATCCTGCTCAAGATGTCCGGCGAGGCGCTGCTCGGCGACCAGAGCTACGGCCACGACAGCAAGGTGCTGCGCCAGCTCGCCGAGGAGGTGAAGGCCGCGCACGAACTCGGGGTCGAGATCTGCCTCGTCATCGGCGGCGGCAACATCATCCGCGGTGCGGCCCTGGCGAGTGCCGGGGTCGAGCGGGCGAGCGCCGACTACATGGGCATGCTCGGCACCGTCATTAACGCGCTCGCCGTGCAGAGCGTCATCGAGCAGGCGGGCCTGCCGACCCGGGTGATGTCGGCCATCCCGATGGCCTCGGTCTGCGAGCCCTATATCCGCCGGCGGGCCATCCGCCATCTCGAGAAGGGCCGGGTCGTCATCTTCGCTGCCGGCACCGGCAATCCCTTCTTCACCACCGACACGGCGGCGGCTCTCCGGGCCACCGAGATGAACTGTGAGGCCATCTTGAAGGCGACGCAGGTGGATGGTGTCTATGATGCCGATCCCAAGCGTGATCCGAGTGCCACCCGCTTCGAGCAGTTGAGCTATCTCGACGTCCTCGCCAAGGATCTGCGGGTGATGGACGCGACCGCGATTGCCCTTGCCCGCGAGAGCAACATCCCGATCCTGGTCTTCTCGGTGCAGGCGAAGGGGGCCTTGGCCCGCGTCCTCCATGGCGAGGGGACCTTCACGATCATCACGGGCGAGGCAAACGCAGCATGAGCGACACGGAGCCGGATATCGACGATCTCGAGCGGCGCATGGACGGGGCGATCGAGGCGTTGCGCAAGGAGTTCTCGGGGCTCAGAACGGGCCGGGCCTCGGCGAGCCTGCTCGAGCCCATCATGGTCGACGCCTATGGTGCGACGGTGCCGATCAACCAGCTCGGCAACATCAACGTGCCCGAGCCTCGGATGATCTCGGTCCAGGTCTGGGACAAGGCCAATGTCAAGGCGGTCGAGAAGGCGATCCGCAACTCGGCACTCGGGCTCAACCCCGCGGTCGACGGCACGCTGTTGCGCATCCCCTTGCCCGAGCTCAGCGAGGAGCGTCGGCAGGAGCTGGTCAAGGTGGCGCATCGCTATGCCGAGCAGGCCCGTGTCGCCATCCGTAATGTCCGTCGCGACGGCATGGATCAGCTCAAGAAGCTGGAGAAGGATGGTCACATCAGCCAGGACGAGCACAAGGTCTGGGCCGACGAGATTCAGGCGATGACCGACAAGCATACGGAGGTCGTCGCCGAGCTTCTGCAAGCGAAAGAGAAAGACATCGTCACCGTCTAGCCCCGAGAAAGCCCATCTCGGCGGCCAGCGGCGACCCCAAGAGCCGGATTGCGCGTGTCAGCAACAGCCCTGCAACAAGTTTCATCGGTCGCCGCCACACCGCCGACGCCGGTGCACGTCGCCATCATCATGGACGGCAACCGGCGCTGGGCCCGGGCCCGCGGCCGGCCGCCGGTCTTCGGCCACCGGCGCGGTGCCGATGCCGTGCGCCGCGCGGTCGAGGCCTGCGGCAAGCTGGGCGTGCGCTACCTCACGCTGTTCGCCTTCTCGAGCGAGAACTGGCAGCGCCCGGCGGTCGAGGTCAACGAGCTCATGGGGCTGCTGCGGTTCTATCTCCGCAAGGAGATCGAGAACCTGCACAAGAACGAGATCAAGCTCAGGGTGATCGGCGATCGCTCCAGGCTCGATCGCGACATCCTGCAGCTGATCGACAATGCCGAGGCGCTGACCTCGGTCCACCGGAACCTCGAGCTGATCATCGCGCTCAATTACGGGGCCCGTGACGAGATCGTGCGCGCCGCCCGGCGGCTCGCCGAGGCCGTGGCCAGGGGCGAACTGCCGCTCGAGGCCATCGACCACGGCCGCTTCGCGGCTGCCCTCGACACCACGGGCGTACCCGATCCCGACCTCTTGATTCGCACCTCGGGCGAGCAGCGGGTGAGCAACTTCCTGCTCTGGCAGCTGGCCTATACGGAGTTCGTCTTTCTCGACATCCACTGGCCGGACTTCGCCGAGGAGCATCTCCGCCAGGCGGTCGAGGAGTACGGCCGGCGCGAGCGGCGCTATGGTGCCTCGGCCGGCTGATAGCCCGGGCTCTAGGTTGCCGGCCGATCTCGGGACCCGTGCCATCGCAGGTGTTGTCGTGGCCGGGCTCGCGGCCGGCGTGATCGTTCTCGGTGGCTGGTATTTCGCCCTCGTCATGATGGTCATTGTCGTGCTCATGGCGTGGGAATGGGCGAAGCTCACCATGGGTCAGAGCCAGAAGCGCTATGCCTTTGTCGGCGTTATCCTGCTGCCGCTGCTGCTCATGGCGCTCCTGCAGCTTGCCGTGCGCACCGCACCCAATCCGACCCTCGCCCTTGTCGGCGGCGGCCTGGGCGCGGTGCTGCTGTTGACGAGTGCGTTCCTGATCCGCCGGGTGGGCGGCTGGCCGGAGCGGCTCTGGGCCGTGATCGGCATCGTCTACCTGGGTGTGCCGGCCGTGGCATTCCTGGCGCTCCGCGATCTGCCGAACGGCATGCAACTCGTCTTCTGGCTGGTGATCGTGGTCGTCGCGACCGATGTCTTCGCCTATCTGGTCGGTCGCAGCCTGGGCGGACCCAGGCTCGCCCCCAAGATAAGCCCGGGCAAGACCTGGTCCGGCCTCGTGGGCGGCGCCACCGGAGCGACGATCCTGGGCGGCATCTTCGCCTTTCTCGCCGGCTGGGGCTGGCTGCAGGGCGGGTGCTTCGGCCTCGTCCTCGCCTTGGTCGCGCAGTCGGGCGATCTCTTCGAGAGCTTCATCAAGCGCCGGGCGGGGGTCAAGGACAGTGGCCGGCTGATTCCCGGTCACGGCGGCATGCTCGATCGCCTCGACGGCTATCTCTTCGCGGTGCCGACGCTGGCCCTGCTTGTCGCCATCGATCGAGCCCTCTAGACGTCGGTCATGTCCGCATCGTTTCGCCACACGGCTCCGAGCCACGGCCACCCGCGCACGATCAGTGTGCTGGGGGCGACGGGCTCGGTCGGCCAGAGCACGCTCGATCTGGTCCGCGCCGATCCGGCCGCCTTTCGGGTCGAGGCCCTCGTCGCCGGCAGCCGGGCCGAGGCCTTGGCCGAGGCTGCCCGCACGGTCGGCGCACGGCTCGCCGTGGTTGCCGATCCTGCCGCCTATGCGCGCCTGAAGGAGGCACTGGCCGGCAGCGGCATCGAGGCCGCTTCCGGCCCCGAGGCCGTGCTCGAGGCCGCGTCCCGGCCGGTCGACTGGCTGATGTCGGCGATCGTCGGTGCCGTCGGCCTCGCCCCCACCCGCGAGGCGCTGCGCCAGGGCCGCATGGTGGCGATCGCCAACAAGGAATGCCTGGTCTGCGCCGGCAGCCTCCTGATGGCCGAGGCCCGGGCCAGCGGGGCCGTGGTCCTGCCGGTCGATTCCGAGCACAACGCCATCTTCCAGGCCCTGGCCGGCCATGACGCCGCGGCCATCGACCGGCTGATCCTGACGGCTTCGGGCGGGCCGTTCCGCGATCTCGACCGCGACGCGATGGCCAGGGTGACGATCGATCAGGCGCTCGCCCATCCCAACTGGTCGATGGGTGCCAAGGTCAGCATCGACAGTGCGACGATGATGAACAAGGGGCTCGAGCTGATCGAGGCGCATCACCTGTTCGCCATGCCGGAGGCCAGGCTCGATGTGCTGATCCACCCGCAATCGGTGGTCCACAGCCTCGTCGCCTTCAAGGACGGCTCGCAGCTGGCACAGCTCGGCGTGCCGGACATGCGGGTCCCGATCGCCTATTGCCTCGGCTGGCCGAGGCGGCTCGAGGTGCAGGGCACGAGGCTCGATCTCGCGGCCGTGGGCCGGCTCGACTTTCGCGCCCCGGACAGGGAGCGCTTTCCGGCCCTGCGCCTGGCCCGCCAGGCGCTCGCCGAGGGCGGGGCGCGGCCGATCACGCTGAATGCGGCGAACGAAGTGGCGGTTGCAGCCTTCATCGCCGGCCGGCTGCGCTTTTTGGATATCGCGAGCATCGTCGGCGACGTTTTGGCACGCCTGCCTGGTGGCGATCCGGACTCGATCGACGATATACTGTCACATGATGGCGAGGCGCGTCGGCTCGCCGACCAGCTGATCGCCAAGCGCGCGGCCATCGGCGCCTGAAACCGAGCGGGCGGCCGTTGCCGGACCCGGATCTGAAAGAACACCTTCCATGGACATCATCGTCGGCTACGTCCTGCCGTTTTTGGTCATCCTTTCGGTCGTCGTCTTCGTTCACGAGTACGGCCATTACTGGGTGGCGCGGAGAAACGGGGTCAAGGTCGAGGTCTTTTCGATCGGCTTCGGCCGCGAGCTCTTCGGTGTGAACGACAGGCACGGCACGCGCTGGAAGTTCAGCCTGATACCCCTGGGCGGCTACGTGAAGATGCTGGGCGATGCGGACGAGACCAGTGCCCGGCCCGATGCGGCGACCGCCACCCTGCACGAGAGCTTTCCGGCCAAGTCCGTCTGGCAGCGGATGGCCATCGTCGCGGCCGGCCCGGCTGCGAACTTCCTTTTCGCCATTGTCGTCTTGAGCCTGCTTTTCGTCGTCAGCGGCCGGCCGTTCACGCCTGCCGTGGTCGGCGACGTGACCCCGGAGAGCCCGGCAGCGACTGCCGGGCTCTTGCCCGGCGATCGAATTGCCGCCGTCGACGGCGCGACCATCGAGAGCTTCGAGACCCTGCAGGTGCTGGTCCGCGACAATGCCGAGGTGCCGCTGGTCTTCACCATCGAGCGCGGCAATGACGTTTTCGAGGTCACTGTGACCCCGGCACTACGCGAGATCGAGGACCGCTTCGGCAACACCCATCGGGTGGGGCTCGTGGGCATCAGCCGCACCGGCGTCGAGTTCCGCCGCAGCAATCCGGGCATGGCGGTCTTCGAGGCGACGGCCGAGACCTGGCGGATGGTGGCCGGAACCCTGGGTGCGCTGGGCGAGATGATCGTCGGCAGCCGTGGCACCGAAGAGTTGGGCGGACCGCTCAGGATCGCGCAGATGTCGGGCACCATCGCCCAGGACGGTCTGGTGCCGGCGATCTGGTTCACCGCCATCCTCTCGATCAATCTCGGCCTGATCAATCTCTTCCCCATCCCGATGCTGGACGGCGGCCATCTCGTGCTCTACACGATCGAAGCGGCGCGCGGGCGGCCGCTCGGCGAACGAAGCCAGGAAATGGCCTTTCGCGTCGGTCTGGCCATGGTCTTGACCTTGATGATCTTCGCCACGTGGAACGACCTCGTGCAGAT
>DAIRDJ010000091.1:0-15457 GCA_036796215.1 Geminicoccaceae bacterium | reverse complement strand
CAGATCAGCAGGTTCCAAACGTGACTTAATCCAAAATGTCAACAGAACCTAGGCCGGCAAACCTTAACGGCGACTAAATCGGCAGCCAAAGTTTGATCCGGGTTATTGCCGCTATCGGCGATGGATTCAGCGCCGTTTCGAGCCGACCCTGCCGAGGAGAGTGTCCTTGGCCCGGTTGATCTGGGTGGCCAAGAAGGTGCTGCCGCCGCTATCCGGGTGCAGCTTCGCCATCAACCGTCGATGCGCCTGCTTGATCTCCTCGGGTGCCGCTCCGCGCGCGAGACCCAACACCTGGAGCGCTTCGCTCTCGTCCATGTCGTCGCTGCCTTGGGCCCGCTCACGGCGGTGCGCACCAGCACTCTCCTGCCGACCGCCACCGGCGCTAGCGGCGGGCTCTCGCCAATCGGGAAAGCGCCGATCGAGATAGGCCTCGAGCAGGCTCGCACTCTGGGCGTCGACACCCTGCGCTTCGCTCAACAAGGCCAAGAGCTCGCTCCGCGCCAGGCTGCCCAAGTCCCGACCAGCGTACGCTCCGGTCTTGACGGCACCCGTGACATCACCGCTCGCCCGGTCGAGCCGCATGCGCAAGAGATCGGTCTCGATCTCGACCGGATCGCTCGCGGCTCCAGCGCAGCCGTCCATGGGGTCCGCGCCCCGCGCACCCCGGCGAATGGCGCGGATCGCCATGATGGTGGCAACAATGGTGATGAAGGCAAGGCCGAAGCGCCCGGCGAACAGCAGCCCGGTGCTGGCGAGCGCCGAAAAGACGGCGACGAAGGTCCGCGCACCCTGGGCCAGGTCGTGGGTGTTCGCCTGTGCCAGCCAACGCGCGAGCAGGAGGAACAGACCGAGAGCGACCAGCCCTGCCAAAAAGTAAGCCATCAGCTCCGACGGGTCTGTTGTTCGAGAAGGCGAACCGCACCGCCCTGCCGCTTCGCGTAGTCCGCGAGGGCTTTCTGCCCGCCCGAGGCGTAGGCGGCAACCGCGCGCAGCAGGGCTCGAAGTTCGGCCGGTGCCCGCGCATCGAAGCGGCAGGCGGCCCCACCGGTAAGCCGGGCGATTTCCTGAAAGGCGTAGCCCGCCGTCGGGTCCGAACCCTCGTGAAAGACGAATGCCTTGACACCCAGGAGCCCGAGCTGACCCGCGAGGTCACCCAGCGTGTCGACCGACTCCTCGCACGCGTCACCGATGAAGATCAGCGCGTGAACGCGTCGCTTCTTGGCCTCGTTGATCGCATGACGCAGCACCCGGTGGAGCTGCGTCCGGCCGGCCCGGCAATCCACTCTGACCATCAGGTTGACCAGGTCCCGGGCGTGGCCGACCCAGCGGCTCGATTTGCACTCCTCGAAGCCGCGATAGAAGACGAGCTGAACGTCGAGCCCGCCCAGCCTTTCGGCTTCCATGAACATCTCGCCCTGCAGCGAGCAGGCCTGATCCCATGTCGGCTTGCGGCTGGCCGTGGCGTCGAGGGCGAAAATCAAGCGTCCCCTGTCGCCGACCGCCCCGGGCGGCGGGGTGCCGCGCAATGCCTCGACGAAAGCGTCGACGGCATCGCTCTTGCGTTCGGTGATGTCCTTGCGGTCAGCCATGTCCCTTAGATTGGCCGGATCGGGTCGCCTTTCCAGACTTGCGAAGGTCGATGTGCCCGCGGCGACCGCCATGCCTCAATAGGTGGCCCGGCCGCCCGAGAGGTCGAAGACCGCCCCTGTGGTGAATGAATTCTCGGCCGAGACCAGCCAGGCGACCATGGCCGCCGCCTCTTCGACCATGAGAAACCGGCCGCGCGGGATCTTCTGCAACATGTAGTCGATATGCTCCTGGCTGATCTGGTCGAAGATGCGGGTCTTGGCGGCCGCCGGCGTGATGCAGTTGACCGCGATGTCGTGGCCGGCCAGCTCCTTGCCCAGGGACTTGGTGAGCGCGATCACGCCCGCCTTGGCGGCGCTGTAGGGGCTGGCATTGGGGTTGCCCTCCTTGCCGGCGATCGATGCTGTCGAGACGATCCGGCCGTAGTTCTGGGCGATCATCCCGGGCACCACGGCCTTGAGGCAGTAGAAGACGCCGGTGAGGTCGATGTCGATCACCGCCTGCCACTGGTCGTTGGGGTAGTCCCAGAGCTTGGCCGAGGGGCCGGCGATCCCGGCATTGCAGACCAGGATATCGATGCCGCCCAAGGCCTCGGTGGTGGCGGCGACCGCGCGCTCGACCGATGCCCAGTCGGTGACGTCGACGGTGACGGCGGCGGTCTTGCCCTGGCCTTCGATTTCGGCCGCGGTGGCCCTGGTCAGCTGCTCGTCGCGGTCCCAAAGCGCCACGCTGGCATCGGATGCCAAAAGCCGTTCGGCGATCGCCCGGCCGATGCCTTGCGCCCCGCCGGTGACAACGGCGCGTTTCCCGGCGAGATCGATCTTGTTCATGGTGCTTGGCCTCCCTGGTGACGATTGTGCGGCCGCAACAAAGCATGGCGCGCACCGGACGGAAAGCCTGTTGCGGCAAGCCTAGACAGCCGGCGGGCGCCAACTAGGCCGGGTGCTCGGGCGCCGCACCGGAGGCGTAGGTGTAACCCAGATCGGCAATGTCGAGGACGTCGCGCACCTTCGTGTCCCAGGGCACGAGCTTCATGTCCAGATACTGTTGCGGGAACGCGATCGACGGATTGCTTGCCTGCCAATCGGCCCAGATCATGTCGAGATAGCTGTGCAGCAGGAAGAAGAGCGGATCTTTGGGCGACTTCCTGGCTTTGCTCATCGCGCCGCCGATCCAGTTGTGCACTCTGGCGTGCAGCTGGTTGAGGCCACTGTCGAAGTCGGCGTAGGATGTGGCATTGCGCACCGCCTGCATCTCCTCGACGGTCGGCAGGTTGTCCGAGTTGTGGCTCAACGCCCGGCTGACCTTCATCCACCCGAACAGTTTCTTCTTGAACGCGGCTGGGATCTCCCGCTGCACGGTGAAGCGCCAGTAGGGTAGCGTCACGCCATCATTGTAACGGCGCAGCCGATTCTCGAACTGCAAGATGAATTTGCGGTGCCAGGGCAGCCAGTAGTAGGGCGAGTGGATGTCGATGTGGTCGCCCGATCCTGGCACGTGCGGCATCGTTTGATGATTGTGCCTGCCGTATTCCTCGTGGGTCGCGACGTACCAGTCCCAGTCACGATCGAGATCTTTCGCCTTGTCGAAGCATTGCATGGCGGTGACCAGGCAAGTCCAGTCGAAGTCGGAGAGGTTGTTCTCGTTCTTGCGGATTCGCATGGCGTTCTCCTCGGTTCAGGGCGCGCCGATCTTAAGCGCGGGGCCAGCCTGCGCCTGCCGACGGTGGCAGTCTGTGATGTAGCTCACGCGGGCGCCGGTCCGGTGCGGTGCCGGGCAGTGCCGCTGCGCCTGGCGTCGGCAGCGATCCAGTTGCCTCTTCGTTGCCGGCACCGGCACGCGCTGGACGACCAGAGATGGCTCGGCTATTACCCGCGCGCCTAGTCGCTGGAGAAGTCGACAATGCTCGCGGCATTCCCGTTGCTCGTCATCGTCGTCGGCCTCTATCACGCCGTGGTGCTCACCGGGCTCGGCAGCCTCGGCGCCGTGCTCTACGACGTGACGCTGATCTCGGGCGCCACCTTCGCCTTCACGATGGGCGATCTCCTGATGGTGCTGGGGCTCTTGCTGCTCTATTTCGAGATCTTCAAGGCGACGCGGACCTCGAGCGCGTCGATCGTCGACCATCTCCTCTCGATGCTGCTGTTCATCGTGTGCCTGGTCGAGTTCATCGTCCTGCCGGGCTTCGGCACCTCGGTCTTCTTGCTGCTGACCTTGATGACCTTCATCGACGTGGTGGCCGGCTTCACGGTCACGATCTCGACCGCCCGGCGCGACTTTGGGGTCGAGGAGGGGCTTCGCCGCTAGGCGCGAATTGCCGGGACGGAATCGGGACGTCGGACGGGTTCCGCTCTGGCAGAAGGAGGGTCCTCAGAGCCTCGGGAGCCCCGAACGATGTCGTCCGCCAAGCCGCTTTCTGCCCGCGACGGGTCGCTGCTCGTCCTCCTCGCCGTGATCTGGGGTGCCACGTTCTTCTTCGCCGAGATTGCCCTTCGCGAGCTGACGCCGCTCTGGTTGACGCTGTTGCGGGTGGCGCTCGCGGCCCTGTTCCTGGGCTGCGTGCTGCTCGCCACCGGCACCCGCCTGCCGCTCCGGCCCGACGTCGTGCTCGGTTTTCTGGTGATGGGCCTATTGAACAACGTCTTGCCCTTCAGCCTCATCTTCTGGAGCCAGACCGCGATCGACAGCAGCCTAGCTGCGATCCTCAACGCTACGACGCCGTTCTGGGTCGTGCTCATGGCGCACGTCGCGACCCGAGACGAGCGGGCGACGGTCGGGCGGGTCGCGGGATGCGCCATTGGCTTTGCCGGCGTTGCGATCATGCTCGGCCCTGCGGCACTCTCGGGCCTGGGCTCTGCCGTCCTGCCGCAGCTCGCCGTCCTGCTGGCGACGCTCTCCTATGCGGCGGCCGGCCTTTTCGGTCGCCGCTTTCGCGGCCTGCCGCCGGTCGGCGTGGCGGCCGGCCAGCTCGTCGCGAGTGCCTTCGTCATGCTCGTCCTCGTGCTCGCGACCCAGCCCATCGCACCCCTCGCCGCGCTTTCGGTTGCGACCTGGGCTGCTGTCCTGGCGCTCGCGGTGGTCGGCACGGGCATTGCTTACGTGCTCTACTTCCACCTTCTGGCGAGTGCCGGGGCCACCAATCTCCTGCTCGTGACGCTGTTGATCCCGATCACGGCCGTGGCCCTCGGAGCGGCACTCCTCGGTGAGCGGCTGGCGCTCGAGCAGATCCTTGGCATGCTGCTGATCCTCATCGGCTTGGCCGTGATCGACGGCCGGCCGCTCGCCCTCCTGCGGCGACGCAAGCTCGTGGAGACGATGTGATGCTGGCTCCCGACCTCGATTCTCCCACCCTCGATCTCGACGCGTGCTGGCAGGCCGTGGTCGAGCGCCGGCCGGGGGCTCAGCCCTTCGTCTATGCCGTGACGACCACCGGGATCTATTGCTTGCCGGGCTGCAGCTCGCGGCTGCCTGGTCGGGCGAATGTGCGGTTCTTCGCTGAGCCCACCGCAGCCGAGCGGGCCGGGTTTCGGGCGTGCCGGCGCTGCCGGCCGGACGGCGAGCCGCCGCTGGCCGGGCTGGTCGAACGGGCGACGGCGCTGCTCGATGCCGCCGAGACCACACCGGGCCTGGAGGCGCTGGCTGCCGAACTCGATGTGAGCCCGAAGACCCTGGTCCGGGCGTTCAAGCAGACCGTCGGCGTGGCGCCCAAGGCCTTCATCCAGGCACGGCGGCGCGAACGGCTGAAGCAGGCCCTGGGCGAGGAGACGCGGGTGACCGATGCGATCTACGCGGCGGGCTACGGGGCTTCGAGCCGATTCTACAGCGAGGCCGAAGCGGTGCTCGGCATGCAGCCGAAGCACTATCGGGCGAAGGGCGCGGGGCTGGTCCTGCGCTGGGCCACGGCAGCCTGTCCGCTGGGTCGGGTGCTGGTTGCCGCCACCGAGCGGGGAGTGGCGATGATCGCCTTCGGCGACGATGACCGGGCGCTCGAGGCGGACATGGCCGCTCGGTTCGATCGTGCCGAGAGGCTGCGCGACGTTGGTGGGCTCGAGCCGCTCCTGGCGCAAGTGGTGGCGGCGATCGAGGAGCCGGCGGGAGCTTCGGCGATCCCGCTCGACATCCGTGGCACGGCATTCCAGCAGCGGGTTTGGGCGGCGCTCAGGGCGATTCCGCTCGGCGAGACCCGTCGCTATGCCGAGGTCGCGGCCGCCATCGGGGCACCGAGTGCGGTCCGGGCCGTGGCCAACGCCTGTGCCGGCAATCCGGCGGCGCTCGTCGTGCCCTGCCACCGGGTGCTGCCCAAGGACGATGATGTCGGCGGCTATCGCTGGGGGCCCGAGCGCAAGCGCTGGCTGTTGCAGAAGGAGCGCGCGTTGACCGATTAAGGTTGCCGACAGCGCGTCGCCGAACGATCTTCCTCCGAGGTCGAGGATCGGGAGGAAGCATGGCGGAGGACAGGCGGGGGCTCGCTTTTTCGAGCGAGAGCGACGAGGCGGTGGCGTTGTTCGACCAGGCGGTCGACCACTACCTGGAGTACCGGCTCGATACGGGCGAGCTGCTCGGCCAGGCGCTCGAGGCCGATCCAGGCTTCGTCATGCCGCGCCTCCTCAAGGCCTCGATGCTGCGTCTCTTGGGCTCGAACAGTGTGCGGCCGCAGATCGAGGCGGAGCTCGGCGCCATCGACGCCCAGGACACGCGCCTGAACCCGCGCGAGACGCTGCATGTCGAGGCGCTCAAGCACTGGGTGGCGGGTGACCTTACCGCCGCCCGCAGCACCTGGGACGCCATCGTCCAGGAATGGCCGTTCGACCTCGTGGCGCTCAGACACATGCATTTCCAGAGCTTCTGGCTCGGCGAGCAGCAGGCGATGCGCAACACCGTCGCGAGTGCCCTGCCCGCCTGGACCGACGATATGCCGGGCTATGGCTTCGTCCTCGGCATGCTCGCCTTCGGTTTCGAGGAGATGGGCGACTACGCCCGGGCCGAGGCGCTGGGCAAAGAAGCGGTCGAGCGCAATCCGGAGGACCTCTGGGCGATCCATGCGGTAGCGCACGTCATGGAGATGCAGGGCCGGCTGGCGGACGGCAGCGCCTGGCTCGACTACCCGGACGACCGCTGGGCCGATCGCGGGCCGGTCAAGAACCACGTCTGGTGGCACGCCGCCTTGTTCGCCGTCGAGAGCGGCGATTTCGACGCCGCACTCGTCCTCTACGACAACCACGTGAAGCCCGGCGAGCGGCGCATCTCGACCGACATGATGAACGCGCCCTCGCTCCTCGCCCGGCTCGAGCTCGCCGGCTGCGATGTCGGCGAGCGCTGGGAGCAGCTCGCCGAATGGTCGGAAGGCTGGGTCGACGACCACGTCATCGCCTTTACCGACGCGCACACCATGATCCCGCTCGCGCGTACGGGCCGGGAGGCAGCGGCCGAGGCCTTCTTGGCCTCGCTGGAGAAGTTCGCCGGGACCAGGGACAACGACGCCGCCCAGCGGATCGAGCCCTTGATCCTGCCGCTCGCCAAGGGCATCCGTGCCCTCTATGCCGGCAAGCCGGCCGAAACGGTCGAGCTCCTCGCCCCCATTCGCTACGGCCTGCAACCCATCGGCGGCAGCCATGCCCAGCGCGATATTTTCAACCAGCTCCTGCTCGAAGCGGCCATCAAGGCCGGCAACTGGCCACTGGCCCGCTCGCTGGCCAGCGAGCGCATCGCACTCCGCCCGGAGAATCACCTCAACTGGCTGAAATTTGGCCAGATGTTCGACGCCGCGGGCGACCCGGAGGCGGCCGAGCGCGCCCGCGAGATCGCCGAGCAGTATCAGCCCTGAGCGTTAACCGCCGTTAAGGGTACCGGGTACCCTTTCCACGGACGGCCACAAAGGAGCGGCGGGGGAAATGATTTCCCCCGCAGCGCCCTCGGGATTTCTAAACAGGTTGAGGCGATCTACTCGACCAGCTCGATGGTGATCTGCACCGCCGCGTACCAGTCGGCGGCGGCTTTGAGCTCCTCCTCGGTCAGCTCGGAGGCGATGGGCGTCATGAACTCGTGCACGCGCCTCCCACTGCGAAACGCCTCGAGCTGGGCATCGATGTAGCCCTTCGGCTCACCGGCGATATTCGGCACGTCGTCGAAGCGATGCAGGCCGTCGGCACCATGACAGGCAACGCAATCGGCGGGTGCGGTCGCCGGATCCGCTTCGAGATCGACCGTTACGTCGTGGCCGGCATACCAGGCTGCGAGATCGGCTATCTGCTCGTCGGACAGCGCACTGGCGACGATCGACATGATCTCGTGCTGCCGGCTGCCGTCCCGAAAGGCGGTGAGCTGGGCGCGAATGTAGCTTTCCGATTCGCCGCCGATATGCGGCGCGTTCGGTTGCCGGGCGTAGCCGTCGAGCCCGTGACAAGTGCCGCATTGGCCGGCGAGCTTGCGGCCGATTTCCCTGTCACCCGTCACCTCGGCGAGCGCGCCCGCGGCGAGGACACCCCCGCCGAGGGCAGCACCCCAGAGGACGACGAGCGCCGCTCGGGTCATTCCGCCGGCGGCGGGTTGTAGGCGATCCGCCAGATCGCACCGGCAAAGTCGTCGGAGACGAGCATCGAGCCGTCGGGCAGGAAGGTGACGTCCATCGGGCGGCCGCGATACTCGCCGGTCTCCTCGTTCAGCCAGCCGTCCGCGAAGATCTCGGCACCCGTCGCATCGCCGTTCTCGTCCAGTGACGTGAACATCACCCGGGCACCCACCGGCGTCGTCCGGTTCCAGGAGCCGTGCTGCGCCCAGAAGATGCCGCCGTGGTACTGCTCGGGGAAGGAACTGCCCCGGTAGAAGCTCATGCCGAGATCGGCCGCATGTGCGGTCAACTCCAGCTGCGGTTCGATGAACTCCACGCCTTCGGGGCGCGGCACGTTCTTGTAGTCCGGCATCTCGACCCGGGCGTTGGTCCAGGGGAAGCCGAAGTGCTGGCCTGCCGCCGTCTGGCGGTTCAATTCGCCCGGCGGAATGTCGTCGCCCATGCCGTCGACCTGGTTGTCGGTCCACCAGAGATCGCCGTTGGCGGGATTGAAGTCGTGACCGACGGAGTTGCGGACACCGCGGGTATAGACCTCGCGACCGGTGCCGTCGGTGTTGATGCGGATGATGCCGCCGATGCCGAGCTCGTCGTACATCTCGTGCTTCTCGACCGGCGGCACGTTGTAGGGCTGGCCGAGCGAGATGTAGAGCTTGCCGTCCGGCCCGACCCGACAGACGCGGGCGGTGTGGTTGAAGCTCTCCTCCTCGACGGGGATCAGCTCGCCCTGCGGGACGACCACCCCGACCGCCGGGTCGGGTCCTTCGAAAAAGAACTCGGCGGCGGGGAAGACCAGCACGCGGTTGCGCTCGGCGATGTAGAGAAACCCGTCACGGGAGAAGCAGGGACCGTTAGGGATATCGAAGGTGATCGACGGTGCGAAGTCCATCACCTGATCGGCCACACGGTTGCGATCGCGGTCGACCACCGACCAGACCTTGTCCTTGCGGGTGCCGACAAAGGTCACGGTGCCCTGCGGTGCCACGGCCATGGACCGCGCATCGGGCACCACGGCGTAGAGGCTCACCTCGAAACCGTCCGGCGCGTTGATGTATTGAAGAATGTCGCGCAACGCATCCGCCCGCGCTCCCTCCTGCTCGATGAAGGTGAAGGTCGCGTCGGTCCGCTGCATTTTGGTCAGCCTCTCCATGTTGTCCTGCGCCGAGACCGGCGCGGCCAGCATGGTGCCGAGCAAGAACCCCGGAACGAGTAGCTTGCTGTTCATGTACCTGCTCCCTGGATCGTCAGTTGGTTGGTCGTGGGCGATGAGCCTTCGCAGGCAGGCCTCGGCCTGCATGACCCCGCCGCCAGCCGACAATAGCAGGCTGAATTCGGTCGACAAGCTGTCGATCGAAGGTGGAGGTCGAGCAATCTCGGGCGAGGTTTACCGAGGGCGAAGAGCAGAGCGGCGGGCGCCGCCGACCCCTGCCGCCACTTCCCCTAGAGAACGGTGGGGCGCGGGGAGGCTTGCCTCCCCGGTTCCTCCTTCTCGCCTGCGGCGGTGGTGGTGCTGGTCTAGTGGCGGGGTGGCTGCTAGAGACGTGCCCCTGACGGCGTCGCTGTTGCCCCATATGTCGGCACGAGATCATGGACATTTCGATCATTCGCGAGAGCAAGGCCTGGCCCATCGTCGAGGCCATGGCGCTCCTGGAGCGCGTCGAGAAGCGCCCGCCGGCGAAAGGCTTCGTGCTGTTCGAGACCGGCTACGGGCCGTCGGGTCTGCCGCATATCGGGACGTTCGCCGAGGTCTTCCGGACGACCCTGATCCGGCAGGCCTTCCACCGCCTCTCTGACCTCCCGACCCGGCTCTACGCATTTTCCGACGACATGGACGGGCTCAGGAAGCTGCCGGACAATATCCCGCATCCGGAGCTGGTGCAGCCGCATCTGCACAAGCCCTTGACCGCGATCCCGGACCCGTTCGGCACGCACGAGAGCTACGGCCATCACATGAACGCCCGGCTCATGGCGTTTCTCGACCGCTTCGGCTTCGACTACGACTTCAAGAGTGCCACCGACACCTACCAGTCGGGGGCCTTCAACGAGGTCCTGCTGCGCGTCTTGGAGCGGCACGAGGCGGTCTGCGACGTGGTCCGGCCGCATCTGGGTCCCGCGCGGCGGGCGAGCTACAGCCCGATCCTGCCGATCTCGCCCACGTCCGGCCGGGTCCTGCAGGTGGCGATCGAGGAAACCCGCCCGGAGGCGGGCACCGTCGTCTTCCGCGACGAGGACGGCAGTCTCACCGAGCTGCCGGTGACCGGCGGGCACTGCAAGCTGCAATGGCGTGCCGACTGGGCCTTGCGCTGGACGGCGCTCCAGGTCGACTACGAGATGTCCGGCAAGGACCTGATCGATTCGGTCAAGCTGGGTGGCCAGATCTGCAAGGTGATGGGCGGCAGCCCGCCCTTGGGCTTCACCTACGAGCTCTTCCTCGACGAGAACGGCGAGAAGATCTCGAAGTCCAGGGGCAACGGCATCACCATCGACGAATGGCTGCGCTACGCCACACCGGAGAGCCTGCAGCTCTTCCTCTACCAGCACCCGAAAAAGGCGAAGAAGCTCTATTTCGACGTGATCCCCAAGCACGTCGACGACTACGAGACCTTCGTCGCTGCGTTCCCCGGCCAGCCGGACAAGGAGAAGCTGGGCAACCCGGTCTGGCACATCCACGACGGCAACCCGCCGACGGATGCGGTGCCGATCGGCTTCGCCATGCTCTTGAACCTGGCCTCGGTCGTGAATGCCGAGGATCCCGAGGTGCTCTGGGGCTTCATCCGGCAGTACAGCCCGGACCTGACGCCCGAGACGCAGCCACGCCTCGCCCGCCTGGTCGATCACGCGATCGCCTACTACCAGGACCGGGTGCGGCCCGCGAAGCGGCACCGGGCGCCGGATGCGCGCGAGCGGGCGGCCATGGCGGAGCTGGAGCAGGCGCTCGCCGGGCTGGGCGAGGGCACGCCCGCGGAAGCCATCCAGAACGAGGTCTACGAGATCGGCAAGCGGCACGACTTCGCCAATCTGCGCGACTGGTTCAAGGCCCTCTACGAGGTGCTGCTCGGCCAGGAGCAGGGCCCGCGCTTCGGCTCGTTCGTGGCTCTCTACGGCATCGCCAACACCCGGCGGCTGATCCAGGAAGCGCTCGAGGCGGAACGTCCGGCGCATGCCGGCTGAGCTGCAAACCCGTCCACTCTCGGCACGCGAGCTGGCGCTCCGGGTGTTGGATGCGACCCTGCACGACCAGGAGCCGCCCGAGGTGCCGTTCGCCCAGTTGAGCAGACGGGCGGGCATGAGCGTCCGCGATCGCGCGTTTGCGCGGCTGCTCTATACAACGGTGCTGCGCCAGAAGGCCGCGATCGACCGGGCGCTCGCTGCCCACCTCGCGGCCGAGCCCAAACAGGGCAGTGCCATGAACCTGCTCCGCCTGGGTGCGGTCCAACTCCTTTATCTCGAGACCGCGCCGCACGCAGCGGTCGGCGAGTGTGTGGAGTTGGCCAAGCGCCGGCGATTGGCGCCGCCCGGTCTCGTCAATGCCGTGCTGCGCAAGCTCGTGGGGCAAAAGCCCCCAAGACTGGACCCGCTGGAGACGCTGCCGACCTGGCTGGCAGAGCGCTGGACGGCGGCCTACGGGGTGGCACTCGCCACGGCGATCGCCGCCGCCATGGGCCAAGTTCCGCCGCTCGACCTGACGGTGAAAGATGACCCCGAAGGCTGGGCGGCGAGGCTCGGCGGAGAGGTTGTCGGCCCATCGACGGTCAGGCTGGCGCATGCCGGCCTCGTCGAGGAGCTGCCGGGTTATGCTGAAGGTGCCTGGTGGGTGCAGGATCTGGCTGCCACCCTCCCCGCCCGTGTCCTGCACCCGACCTCAGGCGAGCGCGTGCTCGATCTTTGCGCCGCGCCGGGTGGCAAGACCGCGCAGCTGCTCGCCGCCGGTGCCGTCGTCACCAGTGTCGAGCGGGACGCAACGCGTGCCGAGAAGCTGCGCGGCAATCTCCGGCGTCTTGGGCTGACCAGCGAGATCGTCGTGGCCGATCTCCTGAACTATGCCCCCGAAGAACCCTTCGACGCCGTGCTGCTCGACGCCCCCTGCACCGCCACGGGCACCATCCGCCGCCACCCGGATATCATGTGGACCAAGGGGCCCGCCGATGTCATGAGCATGGCGGCCCTGCAACAGCTTCTTCTCGCCAAGGCCGCCACATTCACGGCACCGGACGGCCGGCTGGTCTACGCGGTCTGCTCGATGGAGCCCGAGGAAGGCCCCGACATCGTCGAGCGCTTCCTCGAGGCGCATCCTGATTTCGCGCGGCTGCCCATCGGCGAAGCCGAAACGGGGTTCTTGCCCACGCCCGAAGGCGATCTGCGCACCCATCCTGCCCTACTGCCCGACACCGGCGGCATAGACGGCTTCTTCATCGCCCGGCTCACCAAAAAGACCTGAGATATCGCCATGTCGCAGTTCCGCCCGACCCGTGCTCTGCTTTCGGTCTCCAACAAGACCGGCCTCGCCCCGCTCGCAGCCACCCTCGCCCGGCACGGCGTCGAGCTGATCTCGACCGGCGGAACGGCAAGAGCGTTGCGCGACGCCGGGCTCGCGGTTCGGGACGTGGCGACGCTTACCGGCCAACCCGAGATCCTGGACGGTCGGGTCAAGACGCTGCAGCCGAAGATCCACGGCGGCATCCTCGCCAAGCGAGACGATCCGGCCCACATGGCGACACTCGCCGAGCACGGCATCGCGCCGATCGATCTCGTCGTCGTCAACCTCTATCCCTTTGCCGCGACCGTGGCTTCGGGTGCGGATGTCGCCACCTGCGTCGAGAACATCGACATCGGCGGCCCGGCGATGATCCGCGCCGCCGCGAAGAACCATGCCGATGTCGCGATCGTTACCGATCCCGCCGACTATGCCCGGATCGAAGAGGCCTTGGCGGCTGGTGGGATCGACGCGGCACTCCGCCTGGAGCTGGCGCGCAAGGCCTTCGCGCACACCGCGACCTACGATGCGGCGATCGCCAATTGGCTCGGCGAGGCCACCCTGCCCGACCCGCTCCTCGTTGCAGCACCGCGCAGCCAGAGCCTTCGCTATGGCGAGAATCCGCACCAGACGGCAGCCCTCTACCGGCTCGATCAGGGCCGGCCCGGGGTCGCCTCGGGCCGACAACTCCAGGGCAAGGAGCTCTCCTACAACAACCTGCAGGACGCCGATGCGGCGGTCGAGCTCGTCGCGTGCTTCGAGCGGCCCGCCGTCGCCATCATCAAGCACACCAATCCATGCGGCGTCGCACTGGCGGACAGCCTCGCCGAAGCCTGGACGCGAGCCCTGGCCGCGGATCCGGTGAGCGCCTTCGGCGGCATCGTGGCCCTCAACCGCGAGGTCGATGCACGGACGGCCGAGGGTTTGGCCTCGCTCTTCCTCGAGGTCGTGGTGGCACCAGGCTTCAGCGATGACGCGCTCGGCGTGCTGGCCCAGAAGAGCAACCTCCGCCTGATCGCCCTCGACCGCCTGCCCAGCCCTGAGGACGCGATGCTCGACCTCAAGACCGTCGCCGGCGGCCTCCTGGTTCAGGCGCGCGACACTGCAACCAGCGATCCCGCCAGCTGGGCCTGCCCGACGGCAAGGGCGCCGAGCGAGGCTGAACGGGCCGGTCTCGTCTTTGCCTGGCAGGTCGTACGGCATGTCCGCTCGAACGCCATCGTCATGGCCAGGGGCGAGACGACGTGCGGCATCGGCGCCGGGCAGACCAGCCGAGTGGGTGCAGTCGAGCTCGCGGCCCGGCAAGCGGTGGCGCACCAAAACGGCGGACCGCTGGTGCTTGCCTCCGATGCTTTCTTCCCCTTCGCCGACGGCATCGAGCGGGCAGCAGCGAGCGGTGTCACGGCCGTTGTCCAGCCTGGGGGGTCGGTGCGCGATCCAGAGGTCATCCAGGCCTGCGATCACCACACGATCGCCATGCTGGCAACCGGCCGCCGTCACTTCAAGCACTGACGACTGCTGGGCCGCGGGGCTTTGGTGGCCGGCCGGCCACAGTAGCCGAGATCACAGACGCGCCTTAACCATTCGGCAATCATCGATGGGTCAAGATGCCGTCGGGTGCCTCCGGCCGCGCGAGCGTCGGAAATCGGCACCGGCCGCCTTTGGAGCCCTTCGATGGTCGAGCGTGCCGTCGTCTATCTCACCTTCGTCTTCGTGCTCATTGCCCTGCTGATGGAGCGGCCGATGACCTATGCGATTGCCCCTTGACCGGCCGGCTCAGCCGACGGTCGTTCGCTGGCCGGACGCAGCCGAGCGTAGCAGGGCGTCGATCAGGCGATGCACGTCGAGTGCGGTGCGCGCCGTCACCCGCGGTGGTCGCGCCTCGTCGAGCGCGTCGAGGAAGTCGGTGATCACCGCCTTGTGCCAGGCGTGGCTGAAGGCCATGGGATCGGCACCACCGCCGATACCGCCTGCCTCGCCGCCCGAGCCACCGACCGTCTCGGCCGTGCCGTCGTGGCGGTGCAGATCGAGCCTGCCGCCCGCCAGAACGGCCGTGCCCGTCGTACCGGCGATGATCAGCGTCTCCGTTCGGCCGGGATAGAAGCTCGTGGTGGCGCAGAGCGCACCCAGCGCTCCACTCGCAAGCGTGATGCCGGCGCCGACGAAATCCTCGCCCTCCATCCGATGCAGGACGGAGGTACCGGCGATCGCCTGAACACTGGCGGCAGGGCCGGTGAAGCTCAACATCAGGTCCAGGCCGTGGATCGCCTGCGTGATCAGGACACCGCCGCCGTCACGGGCAAGCGTGCCCCGCCCAGGTTCGTCGTAGTAGCTCTGCGGCCGCCACCACGGGACGTCCAGCTGCACCGTGGCGATCGTGCCGAGCGAACCATCGGCGAGACACCGACGCAACGCCTCGGCCGTCTCGCGAAAGCGGTGCTGGAACACGACGCCGGTGGTGATGCCGGCGGCCTCGGTGAGGTCGACCAACTGCTCGGCAGAAGCGAGCGTCCGCTCGAGCGGCTTTTCCATCAAGAGATGCTTGCCGGCGGCCGCAACGCGCCGGACGAGATCGAGCCGCGCATCGGGCGGCGTGAGCAGCAGCACCGCCGAGATCGTCGGGTCTTCGAGGATAGCAGCGGCCTCTTCGACCACAGGCAGCTCGAAGCGCTCAGTGAAGGCAGCACGTCTGGCGGCGGACGGGCCCCAGGCGGTGACCTCGACGCGATCAGCGAGCTCGATCAGGCTCTGCGCATGTGGCGTCACCGCCATCCCAAGGCCAATCAGACCAAGTCGTCGCTTGCGCATCTGCCGCTCCCCCGTATCAAAAA
>DAIRDJ010000090.1:0-15480 GCA_036796215.1 Geminicoccaceae bacterium | reverse complement strand
CCTGACCACCAACTCCTGCCCCGGGATCGAGAACTATTCGCGCTACCTGACCGGCAGGAAGCCGGGCGAGCCGCCGCCCACCCTCTTCGAATACATTCCCGAACACGCCATCCTCTTCGTCGACGAGAGCCACGTCGCCGTCCCGCAGGTGGGCGGCATGTACAAGGGCGACCGCGTGCGCAAGGCGACGCTCGCCGAATACGGCTTCAGGTTGCCGTCCTGCGTCGACAACCGGCCCTTGAAGTTCGAGGAGTGGGAGGCGATGCGGCCGCAGACGATCTTCGTCTCGGCGACGCCCGGCCCCTGGGAGATGGAGCAGACGGGCGGCGTCTTCACCGAGCAGGTGATCAGACCGACGGGCCTGGTCGATCCAGAGGTGATCGTGCGCCCGGTCGAGCACCAGGTCGACGACCTCCTGGCGGAATGCCGCGACTGCCGCGACAAGGGCCTGCGCGTACTGGTCACCACGCTGACCAAGCGGATGGCCGAGGACTTGTCCGAATACCTGCACGAGCAGGGCGTGAAGGTCCGCTATCTGCACTCCGACATCGACACCCTCGAGCGCATCGAGATCATCCGCGATCTCCGCCTCGGCAAGTTCGACGTCCTGGTCGGCATCAACCTCCTGCGCGAGGGCCTCGACATCCCGGAATGCGGCCTGGTCGCCATCCTCGATGCCGACAAGGAGGGCTATCTCCGCTCGGAAACCTCGCTGGTCCAGACCATCGGCCGCGCGGCCAGAAACGTCGACGGCCGCTGCATCCTCTACGCCGACACCATGACGCGGTCCTTGAAGGCCGCGATCGACGAGACCGACCGCAGGCGGACCAAGCAGCTCGCCTACAACGAAGCCCACGGGATCACGCCCACCACCATCAAGCGCAACATCCAGGACATCCTGCAGAGTGCCGCCGAGGGCGACTACGTCACGGTCGACATCGGCCCCGATGCGCCGGCGACGCTTACCGGCATGGATCTCCAGGCCTATATCGGCGAGCTCGAGAAGAAGATGCGGGATGCCGCGGCCGACCTCGAGTTCGAGGAGGCGGCGCGGCTCCGCGACGAGATCAAGCGGCTCGAGGACGGCGAGCTCGGCCTGCCGACCCGGCCGAGCCGCACAGGTGCCGGTGGCAAGGCCGACTACAAGCCCTGGAAACCGTCGGCGACCCGGGCGGAGAAGCGGCGTGCCGCGGAGGCGAAGAAACGGGCGGGCGGCCGGCGCCGCAAGGGGGCCTGACCGCCACCAACAGAATTTTCGGACATGCGGGCGGCGGGCGAAAGGGCGGGGCTGGGCCGGAATGGCTCGAGCAGCCGGAAGGTGCCTGGTCGGCGACCAACAAAATTTTCGGACACGGCCCCGCACGGGCGGTCGCGTGCGTTTGTTGTCAAGGGATCCAGCACCATCCCGAGGCGGCCGGAAAGGCACCAACAAAATTTTCGGACATGTCCGCGGCAGCTGGCGCACTGCACTTGCGATCGCCCAGGCGTGCCAGGATCGAGCACCTGCACGGCGCTACTCGAAAGGCACCAACAGAATTTTCAGACATGCCCGAGCGGTGTCAGGCGCCGCGCTTGAGCCCCGGCCGCCAGGGCGTGGCGCTCGCCGGGTCCTCCGGCCAGGGATGTCTGGGATAGCGGCCGCGCAGCGCCTTTCTGACCTCGGCATAGCTGCCCCGCCAGAAGCCCGCGAGATCGCGGGTCACCTGGATCGGCCGCCCGGCCGGCGAGAGGAGCTGCAGGGTGAGCGGCACCCGCCCGGCCATGATGCAGGGGTGCCGGTCGAGGCCAAAAAGCTCCTGCAGGCGGCAGGCGACGGCCGGCGGGTCCTGGCCGTAGTCGATCGCGAGCCGGGTGCCGAGCGGGCTGGTCCAGGTGGCGGGAGCGAGCTGGTCGAGCTCGCCCAACCGCCCCGGCTCGAGGCGCGACACGAGGGCGGCACGAAGCTGATCGGCAGAGAGGATTGCGAGATCGCTCAGCCCGGCGAGCCACGGGACGAGCCACGTCTCGAACCCGGCCACGAGACTCGCCTCGTCCATGGCGGGCCAACACGACGGGTCCACGCCGTGCAACAACGCCAGCCTTGCCCGCAGCTGACGGAGCGGGTCCGTCCAGGGCAAGAGGTCGAGGCCGTGCCGGCGCACGCCTTCGACGAGGCAGCTGATGGCCGCCTCGGGTGACGGTGTCGTCGGCCGCCGGGCGAGCACGAGCGCACCGAGCATCCGCCGGCGCTCGCCCGTGACCCGCCGGCGCTCGGGGTCGAAGGTCACCGTCTCCTCGCTGGTCAGCCGCTCGGCCGCGACGGCCAGGAGTGTCGCCTCGTCGAGGCCGGCGGCGAGGCGGACGAGGGCATCGCTGCCCCGATCCTCGCTCTCCCAGACGACGATGAAATCGGCCGCGGCGAACGCCCTTGCGTCGCCGAGCCGTGCGCCCCGCCCGTTGGCGAGGCGAAGCTCGGCCGTACCGGGGCCGCGCCGCTGCGCGATGCGGTCGGGAAAAGCCAGGGCAGCGCAGAGGCCGGCCAGGGCCGGATCGGGTGCCGCCGGGGCGACACCCAGCCTGCGGCAGAGCTGACCGTGGATCCGCTGGAGCTGGGGCGATGCCTCCTGCCAGTCGGCGAGCCGGCTCTCCAGCTCCGGCCCGCGACCGCGCCAGGAATCGCGCTCACCGGCCAGGGCCGCAAGCGCGATGGCCGTCGCCTGGGCACCGTGCCGCTCGGCGTCGACCAGCATGTGACCGAGCCTCGGGTGCACCGGCAGACCCGCCAGCCGCCGGCCATGCGGCGTCGGTGCTCCAGCGTCGTCGAGTGCCCCCAAAAGACGGAGGAGGGTCTGCGCCGCACGGAACCCGCCCTCGGGCGGCGGGGTGAGAAAGGCGAGGCCCGAAGGCTCGCGCACTCCCCAAAGCGCGAGCTCGAGCACGAGGCCGGCGAGATCCGCGTCCAGGATCTCCGGCGGATCGGCGGCGGCGAGGCCGCGCGTCTCGGGCTCGGCCCAGAGCCGGTAGCAGTGCCCGGGACCGAGCCTTCCTGCCCGCCCCGCCCGCTGCTCGGCGCTGGCCCGGCTGACCGGCACGGTTTCGAGCCGGCTCATCCCCGTCCGCGGGCTGTAGCGGCTGCGCCGCGCCAAGCCTGTGTCGATCACCACCTCGATGCCCTCGATCGTCAGGCTGGTCTCGGCGATGTTGGTGGCGAGCACCACCTTGCGTCGGCCGGGCGACGGCAGCAGTGCCGCGTCCTGGGCGGCTTTCGGCAGCGCCCCGTAGAGCTTGTGCAGTGCGGCCCCGCAGCTGCCGAGCGACGCTGCGAGCCGCTCGATCTCGGCGGCACCGGGCAGGAAGACCAGCACATCGCCCGAATGCCGGGCGAGCGCCTCCTCGACCACGGCGGCCACATCGACCGCCCCTCGGTAGTGGACTGTCACCGGATACGGTCGGCCGCGCGCCGTCACCACCGGTACCTCGCCGAGATATGTCGCGACCGCCTCGGCATCGAGGGTTGCCGACATCGCCAGGAGCCGGAGATCGGGGCGCAGCGTCGCCCGCACCTCGCGCGCAAGGGCGAGGCCGAGATCGCCGTCGAGCGAGCGTTCGTGCAGCTCGTCGAAAATGACGAGCCCGACCCCTTCGAGCCCTGGATCGGCCTGGAGCCGGCGGACGAAGAGCCCCTCGGTCAGGACCTCGATCCGGGTCGCCGCACTCGTCCGCCGCTCGAAGCGCATCACATAGCCGACGGTCCGACCCACCGGCTCGCCCAGAAGCTCGGCCATCCGTCCCGCCGCCTGACGGGTGGCAAGGCGGCGCGGCTCCAGCATCAGGATGCGGTGCCCGGCGAGCCAGGGCTCGGCCAGGAGGGCGAGTGGCACGAGCGTCGTCTTGCCCGAGCCCGGCGGGGCGGTGAGAACGGCGGACCCGCTAGCCGCGAGGGCCGTCCGCAGCTCAAGCAGCACGACCGCGACGGGCAGCTCAGCCACGCGCGTCGCTCGCCCGCGGCAGTCCTCGCAGCTGGCGCATCAGGTCCTCGGCGGTGATCACGCCCGTGGCACGCACCGGCACGCCCGCCCTCTGCACTTGGCTCGCCACCCAGCGATTGCAGGTGTTGAAGAGGTGGAACGTGCCGGTCGCGGGATAGAACAGGCTCTCGGGATAGAGGCCGGGGGCGGCAACCGGGGCACGCTTGGCACCCGCCCGCTCGAAGTCGGCGTCGATCGCCTCGAGCATCGCCTGGAGGCCCGCCCCGGTGACCCTGAGCTCGAGCACCTCGAAGTCGGGAAACGACCGTGGTGCCGTGGGCATCGGGACCAAATGGAGGACCGAGGCGGTCGGCACCAGCGCCACCTCGAGCGCCAGCCGGAGCGGCGGGTCGCGCATGGGGTAGTAGGTGCGATCGCCCCAGCCGATGGCGAGCCAGGCGGCCGGGGCGAGATCCGCGCGCTCGGGGATCAGCTCGGGACCGATATCGCCGGCGGCGACCACGATCCGCGTGTGCCAGTCGTTGCTGGTGACATAGAGGCGATGGTCGAGCGCCGGGCCCGCGGGCAGATGCCCGGCAGCGCCCGTGCAGGCCGCGACCAAGAGCGCCAGCAGGACGAGCAGCGTGCGGCGGCTCACGACGACCGACAGAGGCAGGGCACCAGCGCACCGGCCCGGGCGAGGCGGTGCCGCAGGCGTGCCTTGGTCGTTGCGGCAGCAAGGCTCCGGTCGCGGGCCCAATCGCCGAGCATGGCGAGTGTGATGGCGGTGAGCGCCACCTCCTGGGCCGGCCGCAGGGGCGGGCGACCCGGCACCCGGGCGACATCGAGGAAATCGTGGACCAGGCGCGAGAGGTCGAAAACGAGCGGCACCCAGTGATGCGCGTGGGTCGGATGCAGCTTCGTGCGAATGATGTCGACGGCCGTCTTGCGGTCGGGCCCGAAGAAGTCGAGCCAGCGCGCCATCACCTCCGCCAGCCGTCGATCGGCTGGCTGACCCGCGATGCCTGGCCAGGATACGGCCAGGAGGTGCAGCCGGGTGGCCTTGAACCAGGCATTGGCGATCGCGTCCACGTCGCGAAATCGCTCGGCGATCAGCGGCAGCGGCAGGCCGGCTCGCTCGGCCACGGCATGGAGCCGCACCCCGTCCCAACCGACCGCCGCGGCGATCGCCAAGGCAGCGGCGACGATCGCGGCCTCCCCATCACCCGACCCGTTGGTCGGCTCATCAGCGACCATGCGCGCCTCCTTTCCTGGTCATGCTAGCCCAAGCCTGGCCGTCGGCGCGAGGCCCACGGCAGGAGCGTCACGACGACGGCTTGACCGCCGTCGAGCGTGCTGCAACCGTAGCGCCACCCCTTTGGCGCCGGATCGATCCGTTGCCCCCGGTCGGAGTCCATCCCATGGCAGTCGCGGCAGCACCGCTCAAACGGCCGCCGACGCGGATCGATTTCACGGCGAGCCTGCGCGCGGCAGCGGCAGCCGGCAAGCCGGTCGGCCGCACCCTCTTCGAGATGGCCAGGGCGCGCTTCGGGCGGCGCAAGCTCACCGTCGAGGAGTGCATCTACTTTCGCCTGTTCGAGGCCAAGAAGGACCGCAAGGCGCAACGTCGCTATCTCGGGCTTACGGCGCAGAAGAAGCTGTTTCGCAAGACGACCGACCGCCGCTACACCATCCTGGCCGACGACAAGCTGGTCTGGCAGGGCTTCCTGCAGGGGCTCGGCCATCCCCTGCCCGACATCCGGGCACTGGTGCGCACCGAGCGCCGCTTCGGCGACATGCCGCACATCGACGACGCCGCAGCGCTGGCCCGGTTCCTCGAAGGGGCCCGGTTCCCGCTCTTCTTGAAGCCCGTGGCCGGGCTGCACAGCGTCGGCACCATCGCCCTCTGCTCGTTCGATCCGAAGGGGCAAGGGGCGATCGGGTTCGACGGTCGCGCCTGGTCGGCAGCCGACCTGCTCGCCGCCGCCGGCCGGGCGCGCGGCGGGCTGATCGGGCAGGGCTTTCTCGAGCCGCACGAGGCCGTCCAGGCCCGTGTCGGCCGGCGGCTCGCCACGCTTCGCCTCGTCGTCCTCGTCGAGCACCAGGGACCACGGCTCTACCGCGCCATGTGGAAGGTGCCGGTGGCACCGCACATGGCGGACAATTTCTGGCTCGCCGGCAACCTGCTCGCCGCCGTCGATCGTGAGCAGGGCACCATCACGCGCGTGATTCGTGGCCACGGCATAGCACTCGAGGAGGTCGAGGATCACCCCGACACCGGCGCCCGGCTGCTCGGCAGCACGGGTGCCCCTCTGGCCGGAGGTGCTCGCCGCCACGCTCAAGGCGGCAGCAGATATACCCGGGATCGGTGTGCAGGCCTGGGATGTCGGGATCACCGAGCGCGGGCCGGTCCTGGTCGAGCTCAATGTCGGCGGCGACGTCACCCTGCCGCAGCTCGGCCATGACGAAGGGCTGATGACCGACGAGTTCAGGCGGTTCCTGGCCGCGCGCAGCGCCCGCTAGGCCCGAGCCGGCACCGCCGCGAAAAAAAAGGGCCATCGCCGTTTCCGGCAATGGCCCGAGCAAAGGGAGGCATCACAACGTCAGGGAGGACAGTGATGACCGGAGCGAGAGCACCTTCGCGTCTCGTTGCCGTGCATCACGTCGCCCAAACTACCGCTAGTGTCTTAAGATTCCGTTAAGAGCAAAAGAAAATTCAGCATCATACTCGAGGGAGCAACGGCCCTGCAAAAACGCTCACCCGAGCGGGCAGGACGTGCTTGCCAGGGCCCGGCCAAACCGGCTACCCGCTTCCTCCAGGACCTGCCCCTTGGAGCTCGATTTGCTGCGCCGCCTCTACGACTGGACCATGCTGCAGGCGGCGAACCCGCATGCGCTCTGGATTCTCGCCGCGATCTCCTTCATCGAGAGCTCGGTTTTCCCGATCCCGCCCGACGTCCTTTTGATCCCGCTCGTGCTCGCCCAGCGCCACCGCGCCTTCTTCATCGCCGGGGTCTGCACCGTGGCCTCGGTCGCCGGCGGCTTTTTCGGCTATTTCATCGGCTACGGGCTCTACGAGACCGTCGGCGTCGCCGTCTTGAACTTCTACGGCTACCTCGAGAAGTTCACCGAGTTTCAGGGGATGTACAACGAGCAGGGGGCGTGGATCGTGTTCTTCGCCGGGCTCACCCCCTTCCCCTACAAGGTGGTCACCATCGCGAGCGGGGTGACCGCCCTCGACCCCACCGTCTTCGGCGTCGCTTCGGTCTTGAGCCGGGGCCTGCGCTTCTTTCTGGTCGCCGCCCTTCTGTGGTACTGGGGGCCCTGGATCCGCGGCTTCATCGACCGCTATTTCGGCTGGCTGACGCTCGCCTTCTTTGCCCTGCTCTTCGGTGGCTTCGCCCTGATCGCCCTGCTCTGATGCCCAGCTTTCTCGCCGCCCTCCCCGCCAAGACCTGGCTCGTCCTCTTCGGCCTCGCGAGCGCTGCCGCCCTCGCCAGCGCCTATGCGCTGCAATATCTCGGTGGCTTCGAGCCCTGCCAGCTCTGCTACTGGCAGCGCTACCCCTATATGGCGGTGATCGCGGTTGCCATCCTTGGTGTGGCCACCCGCTTCGTCCGCCTCGCCCTGCTCGCGACCCTCCTGCTCTTTCTTGCCGGCAGCGGCATCGCGGTCTATCACGTGGGCGTCGAGCAGGGCATCTTCGCCCTGCCCGCGGGCTGTGTCGCCGGCACGACGGCCACCACGGTCGAGGCGCTGCGCGAGCAGCTCATGACCGCGGCACCCGCCTGCGATCAGGTGAGCGTCAGCTTTCTCGGCCCCTCGCTTTCGGCCTGGAACGGTATCGCGGCCTCGCTGCTCGCCCTTGTCACCCTCGCCGCCCTCTGGCGGGATCGCCAAATCAACTACTGAAGAGCTCAGCTACTGAGAGGCTCAGCTGCTGAAGAGCACCGGCAGGGTGGCGTTGTGCAGCACGTGCCGAGTCGCGCCGCCCAGGATCATCTCGCGCAGGCGCGAGTGGCCGTAGGCCCCGATCACCAGCAGATCCGCGTCCTGGCTCTGCGCCTGCTCGAGGAGCTGCGTCCCAGGCTCCTGGCCCTTCGCCTCGAGCACCACCTCCTTGGCCGCGACGTCGTGGCGGCCGAGCATGCGGATGGCCCGGTCGAGCCGGACCTCCTCGACATCGCCGATAGTCACGAGCGCGACGGTATCGGCCGCCTTGAGGAACGGCAGGGCGTCGAGCAGCGCCCGCTTGGCCTCCTTCCTGCCGTTCCAGCCGACCACCACCCGCTTGCCGAAGCCGCCATCGACGGCGCCCGGCGGCAGCATCAGCACCGGCCCGCCGGCATCGGTGACCAGGTGCTCGGTGACGTCCGGCGCCATCGCGTCGAGCAGGTCGCCCGGCACCTGGCCCGTGATGACGAGATCGACGGTGGCGGCGGCCCGGGCGTAGAGCGTCGCCTGGTCGCCCTCCTCGTCGCGCCAGACCGAGCTGAGGCCCGTGCCTTCGATCGCCTTGTCGAACGCCGCGTGCAGCCGTTCGGCCACCTCATGCGCGGCCTCGCGTTGCGCCTCGAACACTTCGGGCCCGACATAGGCCGCAGCCTCGCCGTAGCCGAACGGCATGACCGGTGGTGGTGCTACGGTGAGGCCGACGAGATGCGCCTGGAAGCGCTCGGCCAGCGCCACGGCGGTGGCGAGCCGGTGCTCGAGGTTCGGGTCCTCGAACATCTGCAAGAGCATTGTGCGGTAGGTCATCGGCTCCCCCGCGGCCAAGGCCGCTCACGGTTTTTTCCTTGTCGCACACTAGAGCAGAAGCCGCACGGCTTGTCATGATCTGGATCAATCGGCCGATGGCCGGCGGTGCAGCTCGCGCACGGCCATCAGGATCCGGCCAAAGGTGGTGAGCCAGCAGACGGCGCCGAAGAGCCAAGCGAGCGGGGCAAAGGCCGCGGGCCAGACGAGCACGGCCGCGAGAAAGAGGATGGTCTCGGTCCCCTCGGCGAGCCCACCCAGGTAATAGAGCGACTTCGTCCCCTGTTCGGGGCTGGCGCGCCCGTGCTTGGCGGCCATGATGGCAAAGGCGAGAAACGAGACACCGGTGCCCATGAAGGAGAAGACGAGAAAGGCCGCGGCCAGGGCATTGGCCGCGGGATCGGCGACGGCGAAGGCGAAGACCATCCCCGAATAGACGATGAAATCGAGGACGATATCGAGATAACCGCCGAGATCGGTGACCCCGTTGCGCCGGGCGATCGCGCCGTCGAGCCCGTCCGCGAGGCGGTTGAGGAGCAGAAGCGCGAGGCCGAGCCAGAACTGCCCGACCATCACCGCGGCCATGGCGAGGCAGCCGAGGGCGAAGCCGCCGACGGTCACGCCGTCGGCACCGAGCCCGGGTGCCAGGCGGTCGGCCAGGCGCTCGAGCGGCGGGTCGATCAGCGGCCGGAGATGCCGATCCAGCATCCGTGCCTCAAGGCTTCTTGCCGCGCTCTCCGAGCCGGAACACGGTACCGACATCGTCTGGCGCCTCGCCGCCCGTGGCAGCAGGCGGCTCGGTCGAGGACTCCTCGTCCGACGCTCGCGGCGGTGCCGCCGCGGCCTCCGCCTCCATGCGCTTGGCCAGCACCCAGCTCACCGGCATCGAGGCCAGATAGACCATGCCGATCAACGTCATCATCAGCCAGACCTCGGTGATCAGGAGCACGGTCAGGAACACCCCCAAGACCAGGGCGGGGATCACCATCGAGGGCTTGATCTTGAGCCGCTTGACCGAGAAGGTCGGGACGCGGCTGACCATCAGGACGGCGACCGCGAGCATCACCACGGCACTCAGCAGCCAATGCCGGGTGATGTCGTTGCCGACGACGAAGGTCGCCATCATCGGCACCATGGCGAGGCCGGCCGCGGCCGGCGCCGGCACGCCGGCGAAGTAGTGCAAGGCCCAGGCCGGGCGCTCGGGCGCCTCGAGCTCGGCATTGAACCGCGCGAGCCTGAGGGCCGAGCAGGTGGCGAAGACGAGTGCGATGGCCCAGCCGAGGCCGCGCACGTCGCTCAACACCCAAAGATAGATGATGACCGCAGGGGCGACACCGAAGCTGATGAAGTCGGCGAGGCTGTCGAGCTGCTCGCCGAGCTTGGAGGTCATCTTCAAGAGCCGGGCCGAACGGCCGTCGAGCCCGTCGAAGATGGCAGCAGCGACGATGAAGGCGACCGCCAGCTGCCAGCGGCCGTCGAAGGCGAAGCGCATCCCCGTCATCCCGGCGCACAAGCCCAGGATGGTGAACATGTTGGGGACGAAATGCAGCACCGGCAGCGGCCGCGGGTTGCGCCGGCGGAGCAGCGGGCGGCGGCGCAAGGGGGGCAGGCGTTCGTCCATCAGTCGGTCCGTCCCTGAAGTGGCGTCTGCGGGCCGTCGAGCCGGGCGATCACGGTCTCGCCCGCGACCGCCCGCTGGCCCTGCAGCACCAGGGGTACCACACCCGCCGGCAGGTAGACGTCACAGCGGCTGCCGAAGCGGATGAGCCCGATCCGCTCGCCGGGCTCGAGCTCTTTGCCGGCCTCGACGAAGCCGATGATCCGCCGGGCGACGAGGCCCGCGATCTGCACGATGCCGACGAGCCTGCCGCCCTCGGCCTCGATCCGGAAGCTCTGCCGCTCGTTGAGCTCGGATGCCTTGTCGAGCGAGGCATTGAGGAACTGGCCCTTGTGGTAGGCGACCTCCTGGACCCGGCCCGGCACCGGGGTCCGGTTCACGTGCACGTCGAAGACGTTCATGAAGACCCCGACACACGGCAGTGGCGCGTTGCCGAGGCCGAGCTCCGGCGGTGGCACGCGCGGCCGGGTCTCCGCCACCACCCCGTCGCAGGGGCTGACGACGAGGGCCAAATCCACAGGCGTCACCCGGCGCGGGTCACGGAAGAAGTAGGTGCACCAGAGGGTGAGGACGAGGCCGGCCCAGAACAGGGGTTGCCAGAGAAAGCCGAGCACCACGGCGACCGCGAAGAAGATCGCGATGAAGGGAAAGCCTGCCGGGTGGATGGGCACGAGCACGCTCGTGGGACTGCCGTGGTCCGTCATACCGTTCCTTCACGCCGATCCTGCATTGGGGGCCTTGCCGCGACGCCGGGGCATCAGAGCCTGTCCAGTCGGGCGGAACCGCTCGCCTCGCGCGCGAAGACCATGTCGATCTGCACCATTCGGGCGAGCTTGCGCTCGAAATAGCCCGGCAGCACCAGGGCCGGGCGAAAGCCGAGGTGCTCCAGCCGGTCGATCATCACCCGCCAGTCGAGCTCGCCCGCATAGACCGGGCGGAGCGCCAGCTCGAGCTGGATGGTGGCGATCCGGGGCAGCAGCGCTTCGGCACCCGCCAAGACGTGGGGTTCGTAGCCCTGGACGTCAATCTTCAGGTGCAGGCGGCGCCACGCCGGATCGAGGAGCTCGGCCAGCGCATCGAGCCGGGCGCAGGGCACGTCGAGCCGCTCGATGACGGCGGAACTCGGCGAGAGACGCTGCAGCAGCGGTGCCTGGGGAAGGATCGAGCTCATGTCGCTCTCGGCCGACCGCTCGATCACGACCCGACCCGCTGTGTCACCCAGCGCCATGGCCGGGGCGACCCGCCAGGCCGGATCGACCGCCGCTGCCGCCAAGAGGCGAGCGCGCGGCTCCGGCAGGGGCTCGAAGGAGAGGATCGGGCCATTATAGCCGGCACGGCGCAGCAGCAGGCCGTACTGGCCTTCATTGGCACCGACATCGAGCACCGCGTCGGCCCGCTCGTGGGCGAGCACGGCCACAAGCTGAGCCGGGCCCGTCCTGGGCTTCTCCGTGGTCAACCGGCGACCATGGCGGCGAACCGCTCGCGCGCGTTCGGAAGGGGTGCGAAGACCTCGATCTCCCGCCCCACACCGCGCAAGGGATAGCTGCCGACCCGCTCCAGCACGGCGCTCGAGCAGCTGCAGGGACCGGCGAAGTCGCCCGAGATCAAGACCGGCCGGCGGAGCTCCTTGCTCAGCTCGTCGAGCCTTGCGGCGATGTTGACGGCAGGCCCGATCACGGTGAAGTCGAGCCGCCGCTGGGCACCGATATTGCCCCACATCACGTCGCCCACGTGCAGTGCCAGACCGAAGCCGAGCTCGTCCTGGCCCGCGGCCCGGCGCTCGACATTGAGGGCGGCCATGCCCGCCTCGGCGTCGAGGGCGGCACCGAGCGCCCGCTCGCAGGCCCGGGGCTCGTTCATCGGGAAAATGGCGAGCATCGCATCGCCGATGAACTTCAAGATCTCGCCGCCGGCCTCGACCAGGGGGGCCGCCATGGTGTCGAAATAGGCATTGAGGGAGGCGATGACGTCGTCCCTGGGCCAGCGCTCGGAGAGCATGGTGAAGCCCCTGAGATCGCAGTGCCAGATGGCGGCCGCGATCGTCTCGCCGCTGCCGCGGTCGATCTCGCCCTCGAGGATCCGGGCACCCGACCGCTCGCCGACATAGGCCTGGAGGATGTTCTTGGTGATGCGCCGATTGAGGCGGATCTCGGCCATCATGGCGAGCACCGGCAGGATGTCGGCGATGACCTGCAGCTCGTCCGTCGAGAAGCCGCCGGGCCGCCGTGTCGCCCAGGTGCAGGCATGCCGCGTGCCGGAGACGAACTGCATCGGCAGGGCCACGTAGTCGACGATGCCCTCGGCCCTGAGCTCGTCGTAGATGTCGAAGCTCGGCGCCCCTGCCGGCATCGGCAGGTCGAGCCGGGCGCGGATCCCTTCGAGCTCGCCCTCGTAGAGCGGGCGGAGCGGGCTTCGGAGATAGGCATCGTGCTGCCAGACGCGGCGATCGACGGTGGTGAAGACCACTTCCTTCTGGCCGGGCACCCAGCGGATGGTGGCGCCGCCGAACTGAGGGTGCAGCGTGCGCAGATGCAGGGTGGCGCGGTCCAGCGGCAATTCATCCGCCCGCAGCCGCTCGCAGAGCTCGACGAAGACATTGTCGAGCATCGGCTCGCCGGTCACATCGGTGACCAGCCAGTCGAGCACCGCACTGCGCCGGCTCGGCCAGCTGCCCGGCGACGCAATGCCCGCCACGCCGCGGGGCTCGCCGGTCATCCAGCACCGTTCCGCAGGCGCCGCAGCTCGGCCGAGACGTCACCGAATTGCTGGGTCGTTCGATGCAGCCTGGAGGCCAGCTCGTGCATGATCTCGACCCCAACGGTCGGGAACTGTGTCACCAGGTTGAAGAAGCCGTCCTTGGCGACGCGCAGGGTGACCAGCTTCGTCTTGGCGACAACGGTTGCGGTGCGCGGCACGTCGCAGAGAATCGCGATCTCGCCGACGATGTCGTTCTGGCCCAGTGTGGCCACGCGGATCTGGCCGTTGGGCGTGTTCACCAGGACGTCGGCGTCGCCCTCGAGCAGGATATAGGCCGCATCACCGACATCCCCCTCCACGAACAGCCGCTCGCCCGCGACGAACTCGAGATGCTCGCTGGTGAAGGCCAGAAGCTTCAGTTTCGCAGGCTCGATCTTCTTGAACAAAGGGATGTTGCGCAGGACCTCGACGTCCTTTTGCAGTGTCATCTCACGACCTCCCGTCGTCGCTGTCCTCGAGCAAACGGTGCAGCGGCCCCCGGCCTCTCCGCACCAGGTCCGCAAAGGCGCCGTGCTCGACCAACCGCCCGCCCTCGAGCACCAGCACATGGTCGAAATGCTCGGCCCAGACGGGGTTCTGCAGCGCCCAGAAAACGCCCTTGTCGGCAAGGTAGTCGAGCAGGGCGTCGCGCACCAGCTGTTGCTCGCGGCTGTCGAACACGGCGAGCGGATTGTCCAGGATGAAGACGTCCGGCCGCTTGATCAGGGCCCGGGCCAAAGCCAGCTTTTGCCGCTGCAGCGCCGAGAGCCGCGCCCCACCGCCGCCGGTCGGGGAATCGAGCCCGGCCTCGATCACCCGCTCGACCAGTCCCTGCTGCTGCAACGCCTCGGTGATCAAGGTCGCGATCCGCTCCTCCGCCTGGGCCTGCCCGTAGGCGATCTTGCCGAAGAGGATATTGTCCTGGATCGAGGCCGCGTCGTTGTAGCGCTCGGGATCGAAGAAATCCACCGAGCCCTGAAGCTCCTTCGGCAGATCGCGGCGGAACACCGCGCGCGCCTCGAGCAGCTGTTCCTGCAGGGTACCCTCGACGAGCCCGAGGCGGTGGCGGGCGGGGATCAGCTTGAACGGCAAAGAGAGCAGCTTCTGCCGGTCGACCGCAGAAAGTTCCTCGAGCCGGTTCGGGTCGGCACGGTTCAGAAGGGCCCTGAAGACCGGCAGCTCCTCCGCCTCGATGAAGCTGAACTGGCGGAAATAATCGTGGTCGGGTGGCAGCTCGGCGAAGATCTCGACCATGGTGGCGGCGAGCTGGTAGCCGACGCTCAACAGCTCGGCGGTCAGCCCCGTCTTTTCCAGCACCGCCTTGACGTAGGGCTGATCGGCGAGGTTATCGAGATCGAAGGTGTCGCCGACCGGCGTGCCGAAGAGCAGGTTCTCGGCGATCGTCGCGTTCGTGTTGTAGCGCTCGGGATCGAAGCGCTCGACCAGCCTTGCGAGGTCGGGATCGGCATCGAGGCGCTCCTGCATGACCCGGCGTGCCGCCAAGAGCTCGGCCGCGAGCGGCCCATGCGTCGCAACGTTGATGCTCGAGCGCAGCCCCAGCCGGTAGACGTCCTGATCGAAGCGCACGAGCCGCAGCATCTCGATGATCGCCTGGCGCCGCTCGCTCGCGTCCGCGCCCAGCCCGGCCGCCTGGTAGTTGATCCAGTCGACATCGCTGTCATAGGGCGAGTTGCCGGAAAGCGCGTTCTCCTTCAGCCGCTTGGCCCGCTGCTCCACACTCTCCGGCAGCTCGCCGGGCTCGGGGTCGCCCGCCACATCGCTCGTGGGTTCGCCCGAGACCGGTCGATGGACGAGGCCGTAGAGCAGGTTGTGGCGGATCGTGCCGGACAAGATCGCACTCGGATTGCCGACATAGGCGAGCTTGCGGCCGGTCAGGGAATCGGCGAGCTCGTGCAGGGCCTGGTCGTTGATCAGGAGCCGGCCGCGCGACGGATCGAGCAGGTTGGCGAGCACGAGGCAGAGCTCCTCCTTGCCGCTGCCGGAAGCCCCGACGATGGCGACCCGGGTGGGCTGCTCGAGCTCGAAGGTCACCTGATCGAGGCGGACATCGCCGTCCTCGTCGCTGACCGTGAGACCGCGCGCCTGCCAGGCGCCGGTGACCGCCACGCCCGCGGGCGGCTCGCTGGTCTGCCGTTCCTCGGGGATCACGCCTGGAATGGCGAACTGGGCCACCACCTGGTCGTACTTGATCCGGACATCCATGAAGAGCTGGTAGTGGTTCAAGAGCTCGCGCCAGGGTGCGGAGAGGTCCTTGTGCGCGCCGACCACCGCCACCAGCGCACCGATCGTGAGATCACCCTGGATCACCAGATAGCCGCCGATCGAAAAGAAGAAGAACGGGCCGAGCTGGGCGATGAAGTTGTTGATGAACTTGATCAGGAACTTGAGCTTGTAGATGTCGAA
>DAIRDJ010000089.1:11599-15644 GCA_036796215.1 Geminicoccaceae bacterium | reverse complement strand
CACGATCAGGCGGATTTCGTCAACACGCTGTTAATGGTCGAAGTAGCGGGGCGACAGTGCAGCCTGGGCCTCGGGTCATCCGGGGCGATCGCGACCAGCACCGGCGTCGCCACAGCAGCGATAATCACGGCAGCTGGTGACAAGCCGCCGTTCTGCCCTACCTCGCAGACTACGTTGACAGCAGAAGGATCGACGCATGGCGGAACGGATCGATGTGGCGCTCATCCTCGGCAGCACCCGGGAGGGGCGGTTTTGCGAGACCGTGGCGCGCTGGGCCGAGGGCCAGCTGGCGCTGCGGTCGGATGTCGAGGTCGACGTGGTCGATCCGCTGGAGATCGACTTCCCGAAGCGGCACGAGCGTGAGCCGGGCCCTGCCGTCCAGGCCTTGCGCGAACGGCTCGGCCGGGCGCAGGCGTTCATCGTGGTGACGCCCGAGTACAATCACGGCTATACCGCAGCCCTGAAGCAGCTGATCGATGCGGCGAAGGCCGAGTGGGTTGCCAAGCCCGTGGGCTTCGTCTCCTATGGCGGAGTGGCGGGCGGTCTGCGCGCGGTCGAGCAGTTGCGCCTCGTCTTCGCCGAGCTGCATGCGGTGACCATGCGCGACGGTGTCGGCCTGCCGATGGCCTGGAATCGCTTCGACGACCAGGGCCGGCCGCTCGATCCCGAGGGTGTCAACGGGGCGCTCGAGGTGATGGTCGACCAGCTCTTGTGGTGGGCCCTGGCCCTCGCCGAGGCCAAGGCCCGACGCCCCTACGGGCGGCCGCACGGCTGACATCGACGACCGACACTGGGCGGGAGGCATCCCGCTGATCTTTTGGTGGCAGGACATGTTTCGCTTTTTCGAGACGCTCGTCGATCCGTTTCCGGACGTGGCACCCCGGCAACCGCCGGAGCGGCTCTGGCCGTTCGTCTGGCACTACACCCGGCCGGTCGCTCCCTGGATCGCGCTGATGGCGGCGTTGACCGCTGCAGTCTCGATCCTCGAGGTCGTCTTTTTGAGCTTTCTGGGCTCGCTCGTCGACATGCTGGCCGGGGCCGGGCGCGACGGCTTCTTCGCCGCGCACGGGCCGACGCTCATCGCCATGGCGCTCCTCGTCGTCGTCGCCTTTCCGCTGCTGCAGCTCGTCCAGAACCTCGTCCTGCACCAGACCATCTTCGGCAACTACCCGATGCTCGCCCGCTGGCTCGGGCATCGCTGGCTGCTCGGCCAGTCGATGGGCTTCTTTCAGGACGAGTTCGCCGGCCGCGTCGCGCAGAAGGTGATGCAGACCTCGCTCGCCATCCGCGAGACGGTGATCAAGCTCACCGAGGTCTTCGTCTACGTGCTGGTCTACTTCGTCGGCGCCATGGTGCTGGTCGGCCGGGCCGAGCCCTGGCTGATGACGCCGCTGGTGCTCTGGCTCGCCGGCTACATCGCCCTGCTCACCCATTTCGTGCCGCGGCTGCGGCAGGTCTCGATGGAGCAGGCGGACGCCCGGGCCGAGATGACCGGCCGGGTGGTCGACAGCTACACCAATATCCAGACCGTCAAGCTCTTCGCCCACAGCCGGCGCGAGCAGGGCTATGCCCGGGATGCCATGGACGGGTTCATGGGCACAGTGCACCGGCAGATGCGCCTTGCGACCTCGCTCACCGTCTCGCTGCACACGCTCAATGCGCTGCTGCTCGCCGGGATCGCTGCCCTTGCCGTCGTCGCCTGGCACCAGGCACTGATCTCGCTCGGCGTCATCGCCGTGGCGATCGCCGTCGTCATGCGCATCCGGGCGATGTCGAACTGGGTCTTGTGGGAGGTGGGCTCGCTGTTCGAGAACATCGGCACGGTGCAGGACGGCATCAACACACTTGCCCGGCCGCACGACATCGTCGACCGCCCGGATGCGACCGAGCTTGCCGTGCCCAGGGGCGAGATCCGCTTCGATGCCGTGCATTTTCACTACGGCAAGGAAGCAGGCGTGATCGAGGGGCTCGACCTCGTCATCCGCCCGGGCGAGAAGGTCGGCCTCGTCGGCCGCTCGGGTGCCGGCAAGTCGACCCTCGTCAACCTGCTGCTGCGCTTTTATGACCCCGAGGCCGGGCGCATCCTGATCGACGGCCAGGACATCGCGGGCGTGACCCAGGACTCGCTCAGAAGCCAGATCGGCATGGTGACGCAGGACACCTCGCTCCTGCACCGCTCGATCCGCGACAATATCCGCTACGGCAGCCCCGATGCCGACGACGAGGCGGTCAGGCGGGCGGCGGCCCGGGCGCATGCCGACATCTTCATCGCGGACCTCGAGGACGCCAAGGGCAGGCGCGGCTACGACGCCTTCGTCGGCGAGCGGGGCGTCAAGCTCTCGGGCGGCCAGCGGCAGCGGATCGCGATCGCCCGCGTGCTCTTGAAGAACGCCCCCATCCTGGTCCTCGACGAGGCGACCTCGGCCCTCGATTCCGAGGTCGAGGCGGCAATCCAGGAACAGCTCGAGACGCTGATGCAGGGCAAGACGGTGATTGCGATCGCCCACCGGCTCTCGACCATCGCCATGCTGGATCGCCTCGTCGTCATGGACCAGGGCCGGATCGTCGAGACCGGCAGCCACCACGAGCTGATCGCCGCCGACGGCCTCTATGCCTCGCTCTGGCGGCGGCAGTCGGGCGGGATGCTCGGGATCGACGCCGGCGCCGGCAAGCTCGCGGCGGCTTAGAGGCCGCCGGCGGCTGGTGCGACCGCAGCTTGGCCCTTATCTTCAAGAGCGGAGGGTAGCGATGGCCACGACGACCCTGGCGGACGATCCGGTGCTCGAGGCAGCTGTTGCTGCCGTGCGCGCGCATTACGGCGACCGGATCGAGGCGATCGTCCTCTTCGGCTCCCGCGCCCGCGGCGATCATGGACCCGAGTCCGACTACGATATCGCGGTTTTTCTGAAGGACATGGGCCCTCGTTTCACGGAGATGCAGGCCCTGTTCGACATTCGCTGGCGTCTCCTGCAGGAGACGGGGCATGCCGTCCAATTCGTGCCGCTGTCCCGAACCGATCGCAAAGGCACAGCACTCCTACAGTATGACATCGAGCACGAAGGTGTGCCGCTGTGAAGGAGCCGACCGCGGACGAGCTCCAGAAGGCTTCGCAAATGCTGGACTACGGCCAGCGAGCCCTGGCTGCCGATCTGCACGAGATCGCCGCGCGAGAAGCCTACTTGGCGGCCTTCCACGCGGCCGTGGCCTATCTGTTCGAGCGAAGGAATGTCCACCCCAAGACACACGCCGGGGTTCATAGTCTGTTCGCGGAGACGGCGGCCAAGGATCCCGATCTGGGCCCGGAAATGGGCCGTTTCCTTTCACGAAGCTACGACTGGAAGCAGCAGCACGACTACCGCCTGTCGGGCTCGATCAGCGTGGCGGAGGCGGCGGTCGTCACAGCCGCCGCCGACTTCGTCAATCGCATCGAGAGCGCCCTCACCCGGCCGCGCGGCGACTGACCGCCCGGCCGGCGGGCTCGATCAGTCGCGGGTCAGCTTCCAGGCGAGCGGGAAGACGGCGACGGCAAGCGCTATCTTGACGGCTTCGCTGGTTACGAACGGCAGCACGCCCGCGGTGATCGCGGTCTGGAAACCGAAGAGGACCGTGAGCCAGGTGACACCCAGGCCGAAGATCACGGCCGTGCCGGCGAGAAAGGCGCCGAGGGTCGAAAGGCGGGTCCGGCACCAGCCGCGATCGGCAAGCGCACCGACGAGCATGGCGGCGGCGAGGAAGCCCAAAAGATAGCCGCCCGTGGGCCCGGCGAGCATGGCGATGCCACCACCCGCGGCAAAGACCGGCAGGCCAACGGCACCTTGGGCCAGGTAGGCCAGCACCGTGGCAGCGGCGAGCCGCATGCCGTAGGCGGCACCGATGCCGAGGACCACGAAGGTCTGCATGGTCATCGGCACGGGCCAGAACGGGACCTGCACCTTGGCGGAGGAGATCAGCAGGAGCGAGCCTGCGATCACGAGGACGGTCTTGGCGAGCAGGCTGTCGGCGGCCGAGGGCCAGAGGCGGGTGGCGAGCGATGGCTGCATGGCTG
>DAIRDJ010000089.1:0-11499 GCA_036796215.1 Geminicoccaceae bacterium | reverse complement strand
AGGCTGTCGGCGGCCGAGGGCCAGAGGCGGGTGGCGAGCGATGGCTGCATGGCTGTTTTCTCTTCCTCAGGGTGGGTACTGGCTCAGGGTAGATGCTGGCTCAGGATAGATGCTGGCGAATCTGGTCGATCGCGGCCTGGCGCTCGTGGCGGGCAGCGAGTGCCTGGTTCATGTCGACCTCGACGAACGTGACGGGCGTGTTGGGCTGAAGCTGGCCGATCAGGTCCATGTCGGCCGAGATCACCGTGCCGACCATCATATAGCCGCCGCCCGAGACGGCGTCACGGTGCAGGACGATGGGCTCCGTCCCACCCGGCACCTGGATCGAGCCGTAGGGGTAGCAGGCATCGACGATGTTCGAGGGATCGGAGCCGGCGCCGAAGGGTTGCTCATGCGGCACGAACTCGAGCGGCTTGCCGCCCTTGAAGCGGTAGCCGATGCGGTCCGCCTCGTTCGCCACCTTCCAGGTGTCGGCGAGGAACTGCCTGCCCGAAGCCTCGGTGATGCGGTGCCAATAGAGGCCGGGCAGCATCCGCAGGGGCACGGGCGAGCCCTCTGGCCCGCGGCGCAGCTTCTCGGGTACGCTCCTTCCGGCAGTGGCAGCCGGGCCCGGCAACACCTGCAGCGTGTCGCCCGCCTGGAGCGGCCGTCCCTCGTGCCCACCGAGCGCCCCGAGTGCATAGGTCGACCGGGAGCCGAGCCGCACCGGCACGTCGATGCCGCCGGAGATCGCGATATAGGCCTGAGCCCCCTGCTTCAGGTAATCGAAGGAGAGCGTCTGGCCGGCCTTCACGGCAAAGCTCGTCCAGATGGGCTGCAGCTCGCCGTCGAGCTTGGGCGGCAGGTCGGCGCCGCAGACGGCGACCGTGGAGTCTTGGGTGAACTCGAGCTCGGGGCCCATGAAGACCGCCTCGAGCCCGGCAGCGCCCGGCTCGTTGCCGACCAAGAGGTTGGCGGCGGTGAGTGCGAGCTGGTCCATCGCCCCAGAGAGCGGGATGCCGAGATGGTAGTAGCCCGGCCGGCCGAGGTCCTGGACGGTGGTGGCGAGGCCCGGGGCCTTGACCTTAAGCACCATTGAGCACCCCCTCGAGCTTCTTGTTGTAGGCGTCGATGTCGGCGTTGAAGTCGTCGAGCGAGAAGGTCACGGGCTTCATCTTGGGCGCAAAGCGGCCGGCAGCGACCTCGGCCGTCACCCGGTCGTGCTCGGCCCGGTCGATCGGCGTGAACTTGACGATGTCGCCGGGCTTGAAGAGGCACATCGTGTCGTCGCTGATGTAGTCGACCTCGGACTTGGGGTCGTAGATGGGCACGGGCGTGATGCCGAACATCTGATAGCCGCCGGCGCCCCGGACCGAATAGATCGCGGTGAAGCAGCCGCCATAGCCGACGGTGAGCTTGGGCGTGTCGGTGCGCGGCCGCAGGTATTTGGGCACCTCGAGCTGCCGCGGCCGGTCGACCATCTGGTAGAGAAAGGGCAGGCCGGCGACGAAGCCCACCATCGAGACGAACCAGGGGGCACCCGAATGGGCGTCGATGAACGCCTGCACGCTCGCCTTGTTGTTGATCCGGGCGGCATAGTCGAGGTCCGACGCGTTCGGGTCCTGGTGGCGGTCGCGAAACCGCATCAGCGTCTCGTGCGTCCAGGGGTCCTGGTAGTAGACCGGGAACTCGAAGATCCGGGTCTCGATCACCGAAGGTGCGGTCTCGGCCACAGCCTCCAGCTTCTTGAGCTCGGCCAGCATGTCGTCCGGGCTGATCCGGTCCGGATCATATTTGATCTGGAAGGAGGCGTTGGCCGGGCAGATCTCGGTCACCCCGTCGATCGCCCGGTCGCGCACCGCGTTGGTGATGAAGAGGGCCTTGAAGAAGGCCTCGAGCGACATGCTCTCGTCGACCTCGACGAAGATGTGCTCGTCGCCGCCAAAGGAATAGCGCATCAGGCCGCCACCTCCGCATTGTTGTCCAAAAGCCCCGCATTGTGCTCGAGCCAGCGCTCGAGCCAGGTCGTATCGAACCGCCCGGCCCGGACGTCCGGATCGGCGGCCAGGGCCAGATGCAGCTCGCGGGTCGTGGGCACCCCCTCGATCACCAGCTCGCCCAACGCCCTGGCCAGCCGGCTGATGGCCGACGGCCGATCCTCGTCCCAGACGATCAGCTTGCCGAGCAGCGAATCGTAGAAGGGCGGGATCGTGTAGCCCGGATAGAGCAGGCTGTCGAACCGGACCCCGGGCCCGCCCGGCACGCGCAGGCTCAGGATGGTGCCCGGATGCGGCAGGAAGCCCCGGGCCGGATCCTCGGCGTTGAGCCGGACCTCGATCGCATGGCCCCGCAGCTCGATGTCGTCCTGCCCGAAGCGCAGCTTCTCGCCGAGGCACACGCGAATCTGCTCGCGCACCAGATCGATGCCGGTGACCATCTCGGTGATCGGGTGCTCGACCTGGATGCGGGTGTTCATCTCGATGAAGTAGAAGTCGTGGGTGACGTCGTCGTAGAGATATTCGAGGGTGCCCGCACCCTTGTAGTTGACGGCCTTGGCCAGGGCCACGGCCGAGCGGCAGAGGGCTTCCCTGGTCTCCTGCCTGAGGGCGGTGGACGGTGCCTCCTCCCAGACCTTCTGCCGGCGGCGCTGCAAGGAGCACTCGCGCTCGAAGAGGTGGATGACGTGCCGGCCGTCGCCGAGGATTTGCACTTCCACATGGCGCGCCTTCTCGATCAGCTTCTCGAGATAGAGCCCGCCGTCGCCGAAGGCGGCCTTGGCCTCCTGGCTCGCCTGCGGCACCAGCCGCTCGAGCTCGGCCTCGTCGCGCGCGATCCGGATCCCCCGCCCGCCGCCGCCGGCTGCCGCCTTGATCATCACGGGAAAGCCGGTTCGCGCGACGACGGGCCGGGCCTCGGCGACGCTCGCCACATGGCCCTCGCTGCCGGGCACGGTCTGCACGCCCACGGCATGCGCGGCACTTCGGGCTGCCACCTTGTCGCCCATCAGACGAATGGCGTTGCCGGACGGACCGATCCAGCTGAGCCCGGCGGCGTCAACGGCATCGGCGAAGCCGGCATTCTCCGCCAGGAAGCCATAGCCCGGATGGACGGCGGTGGCCCCCGTGGCGGCTGCAGCCTCGAGGATGGCGTCGATCTTGAGGTAGGACTTGGTCGCCTGCGGCGGGCCGATCTCGACCGCCTCATCCGCGAGTTGGACCGCCAGCATGTCGGCATCGGCCTTGCTGTAGACCTGCACTGTCCGAAGGCCGAGCTCCTGCGCGGCGCGGATGATCCGCACCGCGATCTCGCCGCGATTGGCGACGAGCAGCTTGCCGGACAAGGCGGCCACGCGGCTCAGTCGAGGCTGGTCAAGGGCTGGCCCGCCATGACCGCGTCCTCGTCCTCGACCAGAAACGCCTTGATCGTGCCCGAGACCTGGGCCTTCACCTCGTGAAAGCTCTTCATGACCTCGACCAGCCCAATGACGTCGCCCTCGGCCACCACATCTCCCTCGTTCTTGAAGGGCGGCTGGTCCGGGGCGGGCTTCCTGTAGAACGTGCCGGGCAAGGGCGAGAGGATTTCCTTGGCCATTTTCGGGGCTTTCCTTCTTTTGGCTCTGGTCAGGCGTCGAGATGCGGGTGAAGGGCGTCGCGCACCGCTTCGGCGATCGCTATGGCATTCGGCGTGTCGGAATGGATGCAGACGGTCACGGCCTTGACCGGCAAGGTCTTGCCGCCCACCGTCTCGAGCTTGCCGTCACGCACGGCCGATAGGGCCCGCCGCGCACAGGTGGCCGGGTCCTTGGCCTCGTGCTCGCGGGTGATGATCAGCTTGCCTTCGTCGCTGTAGTCGAGATCGGCGAAGAACTCGGGCCAAAAGGCGTGGCCGCGCTCGGCATAGATCGTTTCGTGCAGGGTGCCGGAGAGGCCCATCAGCGGCACCTTGTAGACATCCGCCGCATCGCAGACCGCGTGCGCCACCTCGGGATCGCGCGCCGCCATGCCGTAGAGCACACCGTGCGGCTTGATGTGGTTCAGGGCCATGCCCTCGGCGTCGAGAAAGCCCTTCAAGGCACCGATCTGGTAGATCAGGCAGTTCCTGAGCTCCTGCCTCTCGATCTTCATCTCCCGCCGGCCGAAACCCTGCAGATCCGGCAGCGACGGATGCGCCCCCACCTTCACCCCGTGCTCTTTCGCCAGGCGGACGGTCGCGGCCATGTGGTTGAAGTCCGAGGCATGAAAGCCGCAGGCGACGTTGGCGACCGAGATCAAGGGCATCAGCCCCGCATCGTCGCCCATTCTGTAGAGCCCGAAGCCTTCGCCCATGTCGCAATTGATGGTGGCCAAGCGCCCGTCTCCCCTGCCCGCGCCAGCGTTTCCCGGCCCGCAAGGTGCATCCGCGCTTGCGCCTTGTAAAGCGGGAAGCCCGGCTGATCCCGACGGCCCCGACCGCCGTAGGCGCGATGACAGCTTGTCGCAGCGACGGGGGCTGTCCAAGGGCGTGCGGCGCCATATGTACCATTTGGTCAGTTTCTATAACGAATGGTCAGCCCCATGCCGGCCGCAGCCGCAGCCAGAGCCCCCCGCAAGCGCGCCCGCAATGCGCGCGACGACATCCTCGACGCGGCCCAGCACGTCGCCGCCCGGGATGGCGCCGCACACCTGACGCTCGATGCCGTGGCGCGCGAGGTCGGCATGACCAAGGGGGGCGTGCTCTACAACTTCCCGAGCAAGACCGAGCTCCTGCGCGGCATGCTCGAGCGGATGGTCGCGACTTTCGAGGCGATCGTCGAGGAGCGGGTCGCGGCAAGTGGGTCGCAGGCCAGAAATCCGACCCTGGTCGGGGTCATCGCCGCCTTCGCCTATCTGGAGCGGCTCGATTCCGAGCTGCACATGGCGATCCTCGCCGCCGCCGTGAACGATCCCGACCTGCTCGAGCCGGTGCGGGCGCTCGAACGCCGGCTGCAGGCGCGGGTGACGGCGGAAGCGGCCGATCCGGACCTCGCCATGGTGGTCATGGTCGCGATCGACGGGCTGCTCTTTCAACGCATGATGCGCCTGCCGCCGGACTGCCCGGACGTCAGGGCCGACATCACCGCCAGGCTGCAGGCGCTGGTGACCGCCATGGAGGGGTCTCGATGAGGAAATACGACCGCCGGCTGGCAGCACTCCTGCTGCTGCCGGTCCTCCTAGCCGGCTGCGACGAGGGCAGTGCGACCCTGGTCGAGGACACCCCCGCCCCGCCGGTCACCGTGCGCGTCGTCGAGGCGGCACCGGCTGCCGCCATCGACCGGCGCAGCTTCGTCGGCCGCATCGAGGCGCGGCGGACGGTCGATCTCACCTTCCAGGTGGCAGGCGAGCTTTTGGCCGTGACCGTCGTCGAGGGCGACACGGCGGCCCAGGGCACGCTGCTCGCCGCCCTCGATCCCACCGATTTCGAGCTCGCCCTCGAGCGCGCCGAGGCCGAGCTCGAGCTCGCCCGCGCCGACTTCCAGCGCAGCCGCGACCTGTTCCAGCGCGGCGCCGTGCCCGAGGCGCGCCGCGACCAGGACCGGGCCGCGTTCCGCCTCGCCGACGTCGCCCGCGACCGCGCCGCCCGCGACCTCGAGCATACCCGGATGAGCGCTCCCTTCGAGGCTCTCGTCGCCCGCCGGCTGGTCGACGAGCACAGCTACCTCACCCCGGACGGCCCGGTGCTCAGGGTCCACGACGTCACCGAGATGCGGGTGGTGATCTCCGTGCCGGAGGACCTCGTCGCCCTGGTCCGGGCGCGCGGCGATGTCACCGCCGAGGCCTACCTGACGGCCGCCCCCGACGTAGCCTTCCCGCTGGCCTTGCGCGAGTTCGCGGCCGAGGCCGACGGGGTGGCGCAGAGCTATGACGTGACCTTCGCCATCGACGGCCCGCTCGATCCCCGCGTCCTGCCGGGCATGACCGCCAACGTCATCGTCGCCGTGGGCGGGGCAGGCACCAACGGCGTGGTCGAGGTGCCGCTCGCCGCCATCGACACCAACGGCGCGGACGGGTTTCGCGTCTGGGTGATCGATCCCGAGAGCCAGGAGGCACAGCCCCGCGCGGTGACGCTCGGCCTGCCGGGCGACGCCACGGCCACAGTGCTCTCGGGCCTCGAGCCCGGCGAGCGGATCGTTGCCGCCGGGGTCGCCAAGCTCAGCCCCGGCCAGACCGTGACCCAGGCGAGCTTCTGAGATGCAGATCGCCCGTTATGCCATGGAGCGCCCGGTCAACACCTCGCTCCTGATGCTGCTCTGCCTCCTGGGCGGGCTCTGGGGCCTGTTGACCATGGGTCGGCTCGAGGACCCGGCGTTTACCATCAAGCAAGCCATCGTCGTCACCCCCTACCCCGGGGCGACCGCCGAGGAGGTCGAGCGCGAGGTCACCGAGCTGCTGGAATCGGCGATCCAGCAGATGCCGCAGCTCGACGAGATCACCTCCAAATCGATGCCCGGCGTCTCCGAGATCACCGTCGAGATCGAGGACACCTATGACGGCAGCGCGATGCCGCAGGTGTGGGACGAACTCCGCCGCCGCGTCGGTGACGCCCAGCCCGAGCTCCCCGACGGCGTGCGCCCGTCCGAGGTCAACGACGATTTCGGCGACGTTTTCGGCCTCTTCTACGCGGTCACCGCCCCGGGCTTCAGCGACGCCGAACGGCGCGAGATCGCGCGGTTCCTCCGCCGCGAGCTCTTGACCGTCACCGGCGTCGCCAAGGTCGAGCTCAATGGCCTCACCGAGGAGGCCATCTATGTCGAGGTGCCCAGCACCCGGCTCAACCGCCTGGGCTTGCCGCCGAACCAGGTGCTCGGTGCCTTCGTCGCCGAAGGGGCGATGCCGAAGGCCGGCACGCTCCGGCTCGGCGATCGCGAGGTCCGGGTGGGCCCCAGGCCCGGCTTCGACACGGTGGCCGCCATCGAGCGCTTGCGGATCGGCGCCCCCGGCGGCACCGACCAGGTGAGTGTCATCGACATCGCCGCGGTCAGCCGGGGCGAGATCGAGCCCCCCGACCACCTCATCCGCCATAATGGCGAGCGCGCATTCACGGTGGCCGTGGCCGGGATCGCCAGCCAGAACATCGTCGAGATCGGCCAAGCCGTGGAGGCGCATCTCGAATCCCTGGCCCCGCGCATCCCCTTGGGCGTCGAGATCAGCCCGATCTACGAGCAGCACGTGGTGGTCGACCGGGCGATCAACAGCTTCGTCCTCAGCCTGCTCGCCTCGATCGCCATCGTGATCACCGCCCTTTGCCTGTTCATGGGGCTCCGGATCGGCATCGTCGTCGGCATCACCCTGGCGCTGACCATCCTCGGCACGTTCTTCCTGATGCGCGTCTTCGGCATTGAGATGGAGCGCATCTCCTTGGGTGCCCTGATCATCGCCATGGGCATGCTGGTCGACAACGCCATCGTCGTGGCCGAGGGCATGCTGGTCGGCATGCAGCGCGGCAAGGACGCCAAGACGGCGGCCGCCGAGGCGGCCCAGCGGACGCAGGTGCCGCTCCTGGGTGCTACCGTCATCGGCATCATGGCCTTTTCCGGCATCGGCCTCAGCCCCGACACCACGGGCGAGTTCCTCTTTTCGCTGTTTGCCGTGATCGGCATGTCGCTTTTGTTGAGCTGGGTCTTGGCCGTCACCGTCACCCCGCTCCTCGGCGTCTGGTTCTTCAAGTCAGCCATCGGCGACGGTACCATGGACCCTTATGCGGGCCGGCTCTATCGGGGCTACGGCCAAGTCGTGCGTCTGGGGCTGCGCGCCCGCTGGCTGGTGGTCCTGGGCCTGGTTGCCATCACCGCGTCCAGCAGCATGGCCTTCGGCCTGGTCAAGCAGCAGTTCTTCCCGCATTCCACCACACCGCTGCTCTACCTCCACTACACCCTGCCGCAGGGTGCCGATCTCCGCGCCACCGCCCGCGACCTCGAGGCGATCGAGGCGCGCGTCCTGGCCAAGCCCGAGGTCGAGGCCGTCACCACGCTGGTCGGCCGCGGCGCCTCGCGCTTCATGCTCACCTACCAGCCCGAGCAGCCCAACCCGGCCTACGGCCAGCTGATCATCCGGACCGGCAGCCTGGAGGTGCTCGACGATCTCGCGGCCACGCTGCGCGCCGATCTCGCCGACGACTATCCCGATGCCGAGATCCGCACCGAGCGCGTCGTCTTCGGCCCGCCCACCGGGGCCTCGGTCGAGGCCCGCTTCAAGGGCGAGGACCCGGCCGTGCTGCGGGCACTGGGTGATCAGGCCATGGCGATCATGGCCGAGAGCGGTGTCGTCCGCGATCTCCGCGTCGACTGGCGGCAGCGCCAGCTCACCGTCGTCCCGGTGGTCGACGAGGAGCGGGCCCGGCTCGCCGGGGTCGGCCGCGACGACATCGCCCAGACCATCCAATTCGCCACCTCCGGCATCCGCGCCGGCACGTTTCGCGAGGGCGACACGCAGATCCCGATCATCGTCCGTGCTCCCGCCGACGAGCGGCAGGGGACCGCGGGCCTGCGCGATCGGACCGTCTTCAGCCCCGCAGCCGGCGTCTACGTGCCGCCGCCGCAGGTGGTCGAGCGGTTCGAGACCCGGGCCGAGGAGGCGCTGATCCAGAGGCGCGACCGGCAGCGCACCCTCTCGGTCCAGGGCAGCGAGGTGCCGGGCCTGACCGCCGATACGGCGTTTCGCGCGGTCCGCCCGCTGGTCGAGGCGATCGCCTTACCGCCCGGCTACCGCCTCGAATGGGGCGGCGAGTACGAGGCGGCGGGCAAGGCGCAGGCCTCGCTCGGTGCCCAGGTGCCGATCGGCTTTCTGGTCATGCTGGTGATCTCGATCCTGCTCTTCGGCAAGGTCCGCCAGCCGCTGATTCTCTGGCTGGTGGTGCCGATGTCCGTCACCGGCATGGTCGTGGGCCTTCTGACCGCCAACCTGCCCTTCACCTTCACCGCACTCCTCGGCTTCTTGAGCCTTTCCGGCATGCTGATGAAGAACGCCATCGTCTTGGTCGACGAGATCGACGCCCAGCGCGCCGACGGCAAGCCGGATGCGCAGGCCCCTGATGTGGAGGCGATCGTCGAGGCCAGCGTCAGCCGCCTCCGGCCCGTGACGCTGGCTGCCGGCACCACCATCCTCGGCATGCTGCCGCTCTTGGGTGATGCCTTCTTCCAGTCGATGGCGGTGACCATCATGGGCGGGCTCGCCTTCGCCTCGGTCCTGACGCTCATTGCCGTGCCGGTCTTCTACGCCATCCTCTTTCGCATCCGCGAGGAGCGGCGCGAGCCGCGCGGTGCGCCTGTGCCGGCCTAGCCGAGCCCTCCGGGCTGCGCTAGAGATCGGCCATGAACAGTGAGCCCGAAAAACCCCGGCTCGTCCTCGTCGACGGCTCCGGCTACATCTTCCGCGCCTTCTTCGCGCTGCCACCGATGACCCGGGGCGACGGCACCCCGGTCAATGCCGTCTTCGGCTTCTCCTCGATGCTCTTCAAGCTGATGCAGGATCACAAGGACGACGACATGATCGTCGTCTTCGATGCCGGGCGGGTGAGCTTCAGGAACGCGATCTACGACCAGTACAAGGCCAACCGCGACGAGCCGCCGCCCGAGCTCGTCCCGCAATTCGCGCTGGTCCGCGACGCGGCGCGCGCCTTCGGGCTGCCGGCGGTCGAGGTCGAGGGTTTCGAGGCCGACGACCTGATCGCCACCTATGTCGACCGGGCCCGCGAGCTCGACCGCGAGGTGATCATCGTCTCCTCGGACAAGGACCTGATGCAGCTCGTGGCCCCGGGCGTCGTGATGTGGGACCCGATGAAGGCCAAGGAGATCGGGCCGGTGGAGGTCGAGGAGCGCTTCGGGGTCGGCCCCGAGCTCGTCCAGGACTGCCTCGCCTTGGCCGGCGACAGCTCCGACAACGTGCCGGGTGTCCCCGGCATCGGGGTCAAGACCGCCGCCCAACTGCTCAAGGACTATGGCTCGCTCGAGCAGCTGCTGGCCCAGGCCTCGAGCATCAAGCAGCCCAAGCGCCGCCAGTCGCTGATCGACTTCGCAGAGCAAGCCCGGCTGTCCAAGGAACTCGTGGCGCTGCGCCACGATGCGCCGCTACCGGTCCAGCTCGACGGGGCGGTGCGCCGCGAGATCGACGGGGCCACCCTGCACGCCTTCCTGCAGGAGAACGACTTCAAGGCGCTGATCGGCCGGATCGAGCAGGTGGCCGATGCCGCGGCCACCGCCAGGGCAGATGCGGCCAAGGCCGCCGGCACCGACGGGCCGGTCTATGCTGCCATCACCGACATGGCCGAGCTCGACGCGCTGATCGAGGCGGCCGAGGCCAAGGGGCTCCTCGCCGTCGACACCGAGACCACCTCGCTCAATGTCGCCAGGGCCGAGCTCGTCGGCCTCTCGCTCGCGATCGAGGGCCAGCGCGGCTTTTATGTCCCCTTGGGCCATGTCGACGATTTCGACCAGCGGCAACCGGGCCAGCTCGAGCTCGCCCAGGTGCTCGACCGGCTGCGCCCGATCCTCGCCGACCCGGGTGTCTTGAAGATCGGCCACAACCTCAAATACGACTTGGGCGTGCTCATCAAATACGCCGTGCCGGTCACCCCCTTCGACGACACCATGCTGCTCTCCTACGTCCTCGACGGGGCCAGCCACGGCCACGGCATGGACGAGCTGGCCCAGCGCCATCTCGGCCACGAGACCATCCCCTACGAGGCCGTCTGCGGCAAGGGGGCGAAGCAGATCGGCTTCGCAAGAGTGCCGATCGACAAGGCCACCGACTATGCCGCCGAGGACGCCGCGGTCACCTTCCGGCTTTGGGAATTCCTCAAGCGCCGCCTGATCGACGAGCGGGTGGTCACCGTCTACGAGACCCTGGAACGGCCTTTGCCGCCGATCCTGGCGCAGATGGAGACGACCGGGATCAAGGTCGACAAAGGCCATCTCCAGCAGCTCTCCTCGACCTTCACCCAGCGCATGGCGATGCTGGAGGAGGACGCCATCAAGCGCGCCGGCCGCCCCTTCAACCTGGGCTCGCCCAAGCAGCTGGGCGAGATCCTCTTCGACGAGATGGGGATCGGCGGCAGCAAGAAGACCAAGACCGGCGCCTATGCGACGGGTGCGGAGATCCTCGAAGAGCTGGCGGCGCAAGGCCACGCCTTGCCGCAGGTCATTCTCGACTGGCGCCAGCTGCAGAAGCTGACCCGGACCTATACCGAAGCGCTGGTCGAGGAGATCGTGCCCAGGACCGGCCGGGTGCACACCTCCTACATGATGGCCGCGACCTCGACCGGCAGGCTCAGCTCGACCGACCCCAACCTGCAGAACATCCCGATCAGGACCGAGGAAGGCCGGAAGATCCGCGAAGCCTTCGTCGCCGACGACGGTCACCTCCTGGTCTCCGCCGACTACTCGCAGATCGAGCTTCGGGTCCTCGCCCACATGGCCGACATCCAGGCGCTGAAGGAGGCGTTCGCCAAGGACACCGACATCCACAGCGTCACCGCGGCGCGGATGTTCAAGGTGCCCGAGGCCGAGGT
>DAIRDJ010000088.1:0-15787 GCA_036796215.1 Geminicoccaceae bacterium | reverse complement strand
AGCAGACCGACTGACCACGCAAAGGCGCGCCCGCGGAACAGGCGCGGGCGCGCCTTTGCGTACGTGGTTGCTTGGAGCCTCCCGGCGTAGCCGGGGATCTCACGCCGACACTAGGTCGTCTCGACCTCGTGCTCCCTGAGCCGCGGCAGGAGCTCGGCGAAGTTGCAGGGCTTGTGGCGGATGTCGAGCTGGTAGTGGAGAATCCCGTCCCAGGCGTCGCGACAGGCACCGGGTGAGCCCGGCAGGACGAAAAGATAGGTGCCATTGGCAACCCCGGCATCGGCGCGGGACTGCAGCGTGGAGGTGCCGATCTTCTCCAAGGACTGCCAGCGGAAGAGCTCGCCGAAGCCCGGCACGTGCTTCTCGATCACCGCATGCAGCGCTTCGGGGGTGACGTCACGGCCGGTGACCCCGGTACCCCCGGTGGTGATCACCACCTCGACCCCCGGATCGGCGATCCAGGCCCGAAGCTGCGCCTCGATCGAGGGCTGCTCGTCCCGGACGATCTGGCGATCGGCAAGCCGATGGCCGGCCGCCTCGAGCTTCTCGACCAGCACGGCACCCGAACGGTCCGAGGCGAGATCGCGGCTGTCGGAGACGGTGAGAACCGCGATCCTCAGCGGCTGGAAAGGGATGCTCTCGTCAATTCGCCCTGGCATAGCGCGACCCCGGATCAGTGCTCTCGAGCGCCACGTAGGTGGGCCAGCCGCCGGCGGCAAGCGCCTCGAGCTCTGGGGCGCGCTGGCCGAGCTTGATCCGATAGGCCCAGAGATTGCTCATGAACTTCTTGATGTAGAGCCGGGTCTCCGGAATCGGGATGCTTTCCATCAAGAGCAGCGGATCGTCGATGTCGCCATAGCGCTCGGCCCACTCCTCCGCCCGCTTCAGCCCGGCATTATAGGCGGCGGCGATGTGGATGACGCTGTCGCCGATGAAATGGGTGTCGCGCAGCCGCTCGACATAGGCCTGGCCGAAGGTGAGATTGGTCACCGGATCGCGCAGGGACTCGGCACCCTCGAAGGCGAGGTCGTTGCGCTTGGCCATGGCCTCGGCCGTGCTCGGCAGGATCTGCATCACGCCCAGGGCCCCGGCATGGCTCTCGGCTGCGGGATCGAAGCCGCTCTCGGCGCGCATGATGGCGAACAGCAGCGCCCGGTCGATCGAAAAGCCACCCTCCGGCGTCCAGGGCGGGACCGGATAGAGAGCCCCGTCGTGCCGCCGGCCGTCCTGCAGCCGGGCCCGCTGCGCCACCCGCATCTGCGTCGCCGGCAGTTGCAGCTTCTCGGCAAGGGCGGCGAGCGCCTCGGTGAGGCTGGAATTGGCCCGGGCGGCGAGCTTCCTGATCTCGTCGTCGGCGGCCTGCTTCTGGCCGATCTGGCCCAGGGCCATCGCCCGCCGCGCCCCCTCGATCCGCAAGAGGGCGCCCATATGGTCGGTCGCGTGCAGGGTCTGGTGCCAGTCGAAAAGAACCGGCCTGCCGAGCACGTGCTGGGCCAGAACACCGTAGAACCCGTCCGTCGCCGCGGCCGCGATCTCCAGATAGGCCCGATAGCGGGCCGGCTCGAAGAGCCGCAGATTGGCGCGCGCCGCCCAGAAGGCACCGGCCGCGACGTCGGCCAGGGCGGCATTCTCGGCCTCGGCCAAGGCCGTGAAATGTTTGGCCGCCCGGCCGATCTCGCCCAGCCGCCAGGCGGCGAGGCCCGCCGTCCAGTGGATCTGCGGCTCGACATGGCCCGAGCGGACGGCAGCCGCACTCGCGAGCTCCAGCGCCTCCGCGTCCTTGCGGAAGACGAGATAGCCCCGGGCGATGAACCAGCGGGCGAGGTCCCGCTCGACATCGTCGGCAAAGCGGGCATGCTCGTGGCGGAGCAGCTTGCGGGCATCGGTCGGCTCACCCTGGCCGACGAGGCGCCGAACGGCCGCCAGCCAATCGGCCACCGCCCGGCTCTGTGCTGCCGGCCGATCGGCAGGCCCGTCATAGTTGGTCGGCAATTCCTCGAGCAGCTCCTGGCCCGAGCCCGCGAGGAATCCCGCCACCGGCTCGGGCGGCGGTGCCGCACCGTTGGTCTGCCGGCGCCCGGCCAGACGGTGAATGGTCGGTGCCTGCGGGTGATCGGCATAATGCTCGAGCCAGGCCCTGAGCTCCGGATAGCTCGAGCGATAGGCCGTCGGATGCAGAAAGCGCTGGGCCAGCACATGCCCCATCAGGAGACGATCCCCGAGCCTGCCGATCAGCCGGTCGGCCTCGACCCAGTTGCCCTTGCCCTGCAGCTCGAAGATCAACCGATAAAGCGCGGCATCGTCGCTGGAGAGCGGTCGCGGCAAGGAATCGAAAACGGTCGGGATGGGGGCCGTCGGATCGACGCGCGCATAATCCCGCTCGGCGCTGTCGACCCGCGCCGTCTGGCCGAGTCCCTCGGCTGGCGGCAGCGCGACGACGGCAACCGCCATAAGGACTGCACCGAGGCCACGGACAATCAAGCGCATGCGACCCCCAGGGCATCGAGCCGTGCCCGCAGTTGCAAAAGATCGCGCCAGACGAACCGCTTGTTCAAGGGCTGGCGCAACAGATAGGCCGGGTGGAAGGTGACGAGGCAGGGGATGGCGCGGCCAGCCTGCGTCGTGTAGGTGAACGGCCGGCCGCGCAGCCTGGTCACGCCCTCGCTGCGCTGCAACAGCGCCTTGGCGGCGATCCCGCCGACAAAGAGAATAACCGCGGGGTCCAAGAGCTCGATCTGCCGCTCGAGGAACGGCAGGCAGACCGCGATCTCGCCCGTGGTCGGCGGCCGGTTGCCCGGCGGGCGCCAGTAGATGACGTTGGTGATCCAGGCACGGCTGCGATCGATGCCGATCTCGGCCAGCATCCGGTCGAGCAGCTGGCCACTCGGGCCGACGAAGGGCTTGCCCCGCCGGTCCTCCTCGGCCCCCGGCGCCTCGCCGATGAGCATCAGCCGCGCCTCGGGATTGCCGTCGGCAAAGCAGAGCTGCTTGGCCGTCTCCTTCAAGGCGCAGCCGTCGAAATCGGCCAAGGCGGCCTCGAGCTCGGCGAGGCTCCGACACGCAGCGGCGATCTCCCGCGCGGTGCCGACCCTTTGGCTCTCCGGCACGAGCAGGCTCGGCTGCCGCGCAGGTGCAGGCGCAGCATCGCGCTCCTCTGGCTCAGCGGGCGCTGCCAGGGCCGCCGACCGCCAGGCGGCAGTGGGTGCGGCATCGACCGCAGCGTCGACGCCCGATAGCGCATACCACTCTAAGAGATGGCGGGCCGCCAGCGCATCGATCACGGCAGGCCCTGAAAACCCCGGCGTTGCGTCGCCTGTTGTCATCCTCGTCAGACCTGGTCCTCTGGCGCCGACCACAGGAACGGGCTCCACTCATGAACCCGCTGCCTGCCATCGCCGCGTCATTGTCGACATCCCGAGGGATGCCGCGGTGCCAGCTTCCTGCCGACTGTTTGCGCCACCGCCCGGCAGACCGGGCAGGGCATTGCTGCGCTCAGCGCGCCGCGCTGCGGCTTCGCGACCGCCTAGATGTCACGATAGGCGATCGGCTTGCCGCCACGATCGAGCACCAGCTTGCCGCCCTCATCCTGGGCCGCTATGTAGCGACCATGCCCAACGGCAGTGCCGACATAGAGCGTGGGCTTGACCTTCTTGCCCTCGAAGGTCTTTAACTGTTGGGCTGGACCACGTGCGGTGGGATCATTCTTGCTCTGCGATGTCTTGAGCATCGGGTGCGCTCCGGAAAATCTCGTTGGTCGCGTCGTCGGCCAAAACCTGCACGATATTACCCCGGCTTGTGACCCGGCTGCATCGATCCGTCAAGTCGGTTGCACCCAGGGGCCAGCGTCGGCTCGACCCGGACCCGTGCCGCCAACGCCTGTTTCGGCGGTTGATTGGAGCCCTTCATGAGATTTCGGCCTGCGGCATCGTGTCGGCGACAGGGCTCTCGCCTCGCCATGGCGACGCTGCTGACGGGTGCCCTCGTGGCGGGTTGCGGCAACGGCCCCGAACCTGCCGCGGGCTTCGGCGACGGCGGCGGGGCCAGCGCCTCGATCCTGACCGCCGCCATCAACGGTAGCGAGGCTGAAAGCGACAGCCTCGCCGCCAGCTACCTCGCCGGGCGGGTGGCCCTCGACGATGGTGACCTGCGCGCGGCCGCCGAGAACTTGGGCAATGCGCTGGCATTCGATCCCGAGAATGTCGAGCTGCGCCGCCAGGTCTTCACGCTCCAGCTCGGCATCGGCGACCATGCCAGCGCCATGGCACTCGCCGAGGACCTCGTCGTCAGCGACCCCGTCTTCGGCGAGGCCCGGCTGCTGCTCGCGGCCCGGGCGGTGCTGGCCGACGATCTTGCCGAGGCGCGGCGCCAGCTCGACGAGATCGGCGAGCGCGAGCTCGCCTCGATCGCGCTGCCCATTCTCGACGCCTGGGTTACCTTCGGCAGCGGCGAGCCGGCGGCGGCGATCGCCACGCTCTCGGCGGCGGCCGATGAGGAGAGTGGGCTCGAGCGGATCCAGCGCTACCACGCGGCCTCGATGAAGGCGCTGGACGGCCAGCCGGCGGCGGCACTGGCCGACCTTCGCGCCCTGGTGCCAGCCGACGAGCCCAATCCCGCACGCGTCGTCCTGGCGCTGGCCGCGGTCGAGGTCATGGCCGGCGATCCCGCTTCAGCCGCGGATCTGCTGGAGCGTCAGCTCACCGTCGACCCCGACGACATCGTGCTCGAGACGGCGCTCGCCGAGGTGGCGCAAGGGCAGGGGCCGGCGCTGCCGATCCAGGGGCCGGCGACCGGCATGGCCGATGCCCTCCTGAGCCTCGCCGGCGCCTTCGACGTGCAGGGGGCGCAGGCCCAGGCGCTGGTGCTGGCGCGCCTCGCGGGCTTTCTCGCCCCTGGCCAGGGCGACATTGCCCTCTTGATCGCCGGGATCAACCTGCGCCAGGACAATGCGGCCGAAGCCCTCCTGGTGCTCGAGGACGTGACGCCCGACTCGGTCTACGCCTGGGAGGCGAGGCTGGTCGCTTCACAGGCCCTGGCCGCGATGGACCGCGAGGCCGAGGCCGTGGCCGAGCTCGAGGCGATGGCCGCCGAGCGACCCGAGCGGATCGACGCGCTCATCGCCCAGGGTGACACGCTCCGGCGGCAGGAGCGCTACGCCGAGGCCGAGCGCGCCTATGACCGGGCGCTGCAGCGGGTCGACGAGATCACGGTCGGCCACTGGCCCCTGCTCTACGCCCGGGGCATCACCCGCGAGCGCACCGACCGCTGGCCCGAGGCCGAGGCCGACCTCGAGGCCGCCCTCGAACTCGAGCCGGACCAGCCGCTGGTGCTCAACTATCTCGGCTACAGCTGGGTCGATCAGGGCATGAACCTGACCGAGGCCGAGGCGATGCTGCGCCGGGCGGTCGAGCTCAGGCCCGACGACGGCTACATCGTCGACAGCATGGGCTGGGCCTACTACCGCCTCGGCCGCTACGAGGAGGCCGTCCGCTATCTCGAGCGGGCGATCGAGCTCAGGCCCAACGATCCGGTCATCAACGACCATCTCGGCGATGCCTACTGGCAGGTCGGCCGCCACCGCGAGGCCCGCTTCCAGTGGCAGCGGGCGCTCACCTTCGAGCCCGAGGCGGACCAGGTGGCGCTGATCGAGCGCAAGCTCGAGCAAGGCCTGGAGCCCGACGAGCCGGGCCGTGGCTGAACGGGCCCCCCGACAGGCCCAAGCGACAGCCGGATCGGATCGTGGCTGAGCCCACAGTCGAGCTAGCACCTGCCAAGCTCAACCTCGATCTTCTGGTCATCGGCCGCACCGAGACCGGCTACCACGAGCTCGACAGCCTCGTCGTCTTCGCCTCGGTCGCCGACCGGCTGACCTTCACCCCGGCGGAAGCCCTGAGCTTGCGGCTCGAAGGCCCCTTCGCCGCCGACCTCGAGACCGCCGCTGCCGACAATCTGGTGCTGTGCGCCGCCCGCCGCCTCGCCGAGGCCGCCGGCCGCGAGCCCAGGGTCGAGATCACGCTGGAGAAAAACCTGCCGGTCGCGAGCGGCATCGGCGGCGGCTCGGCCGATGCCGCGGCCACGCTCCGCGGCCTTGCGCGCGTCCTCGGCCTCGACTGGCCCGTCCATGCACTCATCGAGCTCGGCCCGGCGCTCGGCGCCGACGTCCCGGTCTGTGTCTACGCCAGGCCCGCCCGGCTGCGCGGCAGCGGCGAGCGGCTCGATCCGATCCGCGGCCTGCCCGACCTGCCCCTGGTCCTGGTCAACCCGGGTGTCCCGGTCGCCACGAGCGCCGTCTTCAAGGCGCTCGAGCTGCCGACCATGGCCTTTCGCCGCCCGGTCCTGCCGGCCCACCCCTCGCTCGGCCGCTTCGCCGTCTGGCTCGCCGAGAGCCGCAACGAGCTCGAGCCTGCGGCCCTGGGGCTCGCCCCGGTGATCGGCCGGGTCCTCGACAGGCTGCGCGCCCTCGACGACTGCCTTCTCGCCCGGATGTCCGGCTCCGGTGCCACCTGCTTCGGCCTCTTTCCCGATGCCGGCAAGGCCGCGGCCGCGGCCGCCCGGATCAGCGCCGCCGAGCCCGGCTGGTGGTGCACCGCCTGCACGGCACCCGGAGATCCGCGATGATCCTCGCCTTCACCGATTTCGGCCATGCCGGCCCCTATCTCGGCGAGATGCGCATCGCCGCCCTGCGCGAGGCCCCCGATGTCGCCTATATCGATCTCTTGGCCGATGCCCCGGCCTTCCGCCCCGATCTCGCGGCCTACCTGCTCGCCGCCCTGACCCCACGCCTGCGACCCGGCGACGTGCTGCTCGGCGTCGTCGATCCGGGCGTCGGCACCGACCGGGCACCCCTGGCACTGAAGCTCGACGACTACTGGCTGGTCGGCCCCGACAACGGCCTCTTCGAGCTCGCCATGCGTCGGGCCGGCACGGTGCGCGCCCAGCGGATCACCTGGCAGCCCCAAAAGCTCTCGGCGAGCTTTCACGGCCGCGATCTCTTCGCCCCCGTCGCCGCCCGGCTTGCCAGCGGTGCCACCCACGACCTCGCCCCGACCACACCGCTTCGCTTTCTGGACTGGCCGGACGACCTCGACCGCATCATCCAGATCGACCACTACGGCAACCTGATCACCGGCCGCCGCAGCGACACGCTTTCCGCCGATCGCACGCTCGGCCTCGCCGGCCGCACGATCCGCCATGCCCGAACCTTCGGGGCGGTGCCCAAGGGCGCGCTCTTCTGGTACGGCAACTCCAGCGGCCTCGTCGAAATCGCCGCGAACGGCGGCTCGGCCGCGACCAGCCTCGACGTCGGCATCGACACCGCGCTGCAGGCCCTCCCACCCGGCAGCTGACGCCGCCCCATCGCCGGTTGCAACCGGCCCCACCGCAGCGTACATGACAAGCAGGCTTGGGGCGTCGCCAAGTGGTAAGGCACCGGTTTTTGGTACCGGCATTCGTAGGTTCGAATCCTACCGCCCCAGCCAACTCCCCACGATATCGAGGACGACCAAGGCCGGCAGGCTCAGCCGCCGCCGTCGCGGATGCGCCGCCAGCGGGCGACGTTGCGGTTGTGCTCGTCGAGCGTGCGGGCGAAGGCGTGGCCGCCGGTGCCGTCGGCGACGAAATAGAGATAGTCGGTCTCGGCCGGATCGAGGGCCGCCTCGAGCGCACCGCGGCCCGGATTGGCGATCGGGCCCGGCGGCAGCCCCGGATAGCGGTAGGTGTTGTAGGGATCGTCGACCTCGAGGTCGCGGCGCAGGAGCTGGCGGCCGAGGGGGCCTTCGCCCCGGGTGATGGCGTAGATCACCGTGGGATCGGTCTGCAGCAGCATGCCGCGCCGGAGGCGGTTGACGAAGACCCCGGCCACCAGCCCGTACTCGTCGGCGACGGCCGTCTCCTTCTCGACGACCGAGGCCAGGATCAAGGCCTCCCCGGGGCTTTCGAGCGGCAACCCCGCCTGCCGGTTCTGCCAGAGCGCCGCCAAAAGCTCGGCCATGTAGGCCTGCATCCGCTCGACGATCTCGGCCCGCGTCGTGCCGCGCGCGAACATGTAGGTCTCGGGCAGGAGCTCGCCCTCGCCCGGCAGGTCCTCGGGCATCTCGCCGACGAGGATCGGATGGGCCGCGACCACGGCCAGGGCCTCGACCGTGCTGAGCCCCTCGGGGATCGTCAGCGCATGCAGCACGATCTGCCCGCTCTCCAGGATATCGAGCACGGCGCGCGGGCTGACATGGGCCGGAATCCGGTACTCGCCGGCCCTGAGCCGCCGGTCGCGGCCGATGATCCGGGTGGCGATGCTGAAGGTGCGGGCATCCTCGATGATCTGGGCCGCCTCGAGCCGGGCGGCGATGCCGCCGAGGCCCGTGCCGCGCGGCAGCTCGATCAGCTGCTCCTCGGCGAGCGGGCCCGGCTGATCGAGATAGCGCTCGAGCAGCCACCAGCCGCCGGCAGCGGCCAGGACCGCGAGCACGACCAGGGCCAGAACAGCGGCGGTCAGACGGCGCAGCCAGACCATGGGTGCCGCCCGGGCTCGCTCAGATCGTGTCGGGGTGGGTGAAGACGAGCGTGGCGTTGGTGCCGCCGAAGCCGAACGAGTTGGAGAGAGCGGCCCTCACCTTCAGCGGCTTCGCCTCGTGCGGCACGAGGTCGATGCCGTGGCAGTCGTCCGACGGGTTGTCGAGATTGCGGGTCGGCGGAACGACACCATCGCGCATCGCCAGCATCGAGAAGATCGCCTCGACACTGCCGGCCGCCCCCAGAAGATGCCCGACCGCGGACTTGGTCGAGGACATCTTGAGCCTGGCCGCGGCCGGGCCGAACAGCCGCTTGACCGCGGTGAACTCGAGCTCGTCGCCCATCGGCGTCGAGGTGCCGTGGGCGTTGACGTAGTCGATGTCCTCAGGCGTCAGCCCGGCATTCCTCAGCGCATTGCGCATCGCGCGGAACGCACCCGCATGCTCCGGCGCCGGGGCGGTGACATGATAGGCATCGCCGGAAAGGCCGTAGCCCTTGACCTCGGCATAGATCTTCGCGCCCCGCCGCCGCGCATGCTCGAGCTCCTCGAGCACCACCACCCCGGCACCCTCGCCCATGACGAAGCCGTCGCGATCCTTGTCCCAGGGCCTGGATGCCCGTTCCGGCGTGTCGTTGAAGCCCGTGGAGAGGGCACGCGCGGCACAGAACCCGGCGATCCCGATCCGGCAGATCGCAGCCTCCGCCCCACCGGCGACCATCACGTCGGCATCCCCGAAGGCGATCAGCCGCGAGGCATCGCCGATGGCGTGGGCACCCGTCGAGCAGGCGGTCACCGCCGAATGGTTCGGCCCCTTGAGCCCGTGGCGGATCGAGACCTGGCCGCTGACGAGATTGATCAGGGCCGCCGGAATGAAGAACGGGCTGACCCGGCGCGGCCCGCTCTTCTCCAGGATCAGCGTGGTCTCGGCGATCGTCTGCAGCCCGCCGATGCCCGAGCCGATCTGCACCCCGGCCCGCTCCTGCTGCTCCTCGGTCTCGGGCTCGTAGCCCGAATCGGCCAGCGCCTGGGTCGCCGCCGCCATGCCGAAGACGATGAACGCGTCGTTCTTGCGGATGTCCTTGGGCGCCATGAAGGCGGTCTCGTCGAAGAGACCGGGGCCTTGGCCGCGCGGCACGTGGCCCGCCACCTTGCACGGCAGGTCGTCGGTCATGAACCCGGACATCGGCCCGAGGCCGGAGCGCCCCTCGATCAGGTTCGACCACGAGGTCGCGGCATCCCCGCCCAGGGGCGTGACCAGGCCTATTCCGGTAACAACGACACGACGCATCAACTCGACCCCGAACGCTTGCCGCTACTTCCTCGGCCGGTGCCGCAGCCGGGCTCGTGCAAGCATCCGCGCCACTGCTGCAGCCCGCACCTCAGGAGGCGTTGGCCTGAATGTAATCGATCGCATCCTGGACCGTCTGGATCTTCTCCGCGGCGTCGTCCGGGATCTCGCAGCCGAACTCCTCCTCGAAGGCCATGACCAGCTCGACCGTGTCCAGGCTGTCCGCACCCAGATCGTCGACGAAGCTCGCCTTCTCGGTGACCTTGTCCGCCTCGACGCCGAGATGCTCGACGACGATCTTCTTTACGCGCTCTGCGATATCGCTCATGTGCTTGACCTGCTCTAGATGGCCACCTCGGTGGACGCTTGCGCGACCGAGGACCGTTTCCCGTTCCGAAACTCTTGATCGAAAGGCTTCCAGCCGTACCATCCACGGCATCCCTGCCCGTTGGCCAGCCCCGCCCGATGTGCAACCTCGATCGACGCGCCGGCCTTTAGCCGACCGTTGCGCGCCTGACTAGGCGAAGCGGGCGGGACCGGTCAATTGCCATGCGTGACGTTGCCGCGACGCAGCGATGAAAACAGCGACCCGAGCCGCTCAGATCATCGCCATGCCGCCATTGACGTGCAGCGTCTGGCCGGTGACGTAGGCCGCCTCGTCGCTGGCGAGATAGGCGACGGCCGCGGCGATGTCGTCGACGGTCCCGAGCCGGCCGGCCGGAATCCGGGTCACCAGCGTCTCGCGCTGCTTGTCGTCGAGGGCTTCGGTCATCGCCGTCTGGATGAAGCCCGGGGCCACGCAGTTGACCGTGATGTTGCGGCTCGCGACCTCCTGGGCCAAGGCCTTCGACATGCCGATCAGCCCGGCCTTGGCCGCCGCATAGTTGGTCTGGCCGGGATTGCCGGTCACCCCCACGATCGAGGTGATGTTGACGATCCGCCCGAAGCGCCGCTTCATCATCCCCTTGAGCAAGGCCCGCGACAGGCGGAAGGCGGCCCCCAGATTGGTGTCGATCACCGCCTGCCAGTCCTCGTCCTTCATCCGCAGCGCCAGCTGATCGCGCGTGATCCCGGCATTGTTGACGAGGATGTCGGCGTCGGCCGCCTCGCTGCCGAGGCTCGCCATGGCGGCAGGATCGACGAGATCGCCCACCAGCACCCGCGCCCGCTCGCCGAGTGCTGCCTTGAGCTCGGCCAAGGGTGCCTCCCGCCGACCGGCGAGAATGACCGAGGCACCCTGGCGGTAGAGGGCCGTGGCGATCGCCCCGCCAATGCCACCCGACGCACCGGTAACGAGAGCGGTCCTGCCCGAAAGATCGAACATCGACGTTTTCCCCTGGTTCAGCCGAGTGCCGCCGCAAGCGCGTCGAGATCGCCCGGCTCCTGGATAGTGAAGAGTGCGGCCCCCGGCACGGCCCGCCTGGCGAGCCCGGTCAGGACCTTGCCGGCGCCGAACTCGGCGAGATGCGTGCAGCCCTCGGCAGCCAGAAGCTGCATGGTCTCGCGCCAGCGCACCCGCGCCGTCACCTGCCGCGTCAGCAAGCCGGGCAGCGCCACAGGATCGCTCACCGGCTCGACCGTGACATTGGCGATGACCGGCTGCTGCGGCGCCTTGAACGTCGTTTCGGCCAGAGCCGCGGCCAACCGGTCGGCCGCGGGCTGCATCAACCGGCAGTGAAAGGGTGCCGAGACCTGCAGCAGCATGGCCCGCTTCGCCCCCTTCGCCTTGGCGAGCGAACAGGCCGCCTCGACCGCGGCCTTGTCACCCGATAGCACCGCCTGGCCGTCCGCATTGTCGTTGGCGAGTTCGCACACGCCGCCGGTCGCAGCCTCGGCCTCGGCCGCCACCGCCAGGGCCACCTCCGGTGCGAGGCCGAGCACGGCCGCCATCGCACCGGCGCCCGCCGGTACGGCCGCCTGCATCGCCTCGCCCCTGAGCCGCAGCAGCCGGGCGGCGACCCCGACATCGATCGCCCCCATGGCGGCCAGCGCCGAATACTCGCCGAGCGAGTGCCCCGCCGCCGCGTCGACACAACCGCCGAGCGGCTTGCCGACCAGCACCTCGAACGCGCGCACGGCCGCAAGCGAGGTCGCCATCAAGGCCGGCTGGGTGTTGGCCGTCAGCGTGAGCGCCTCCGCGGGCCCCTCGAAGATCAGCGTCGAGAGCTTCTCGCCCAACGCCTCGTCGACCGCCTCGAACACGGCCCGTGCCTCGGGCACGGCATCAAAAAGCGCCCGGCCCATGCCCACGGCCTGCGCCCCTTGCCCCGGAAACAGCGCGATCCGCTTCATCCTCGACCACCATCCCCCACCGACTGAAGTGGCGGCTGGGTGTCACGAGCGCTCGCCGCCTGTCAAGTCGGGGCCTGTCAAGTCGGGGCCTGTCAAGTCGGGGCCTGTCAAGTCGGGGCCTGCCACGTCGGCCGGCAGCTCGTCCCCCGACACCGGCGGCGCCCCTCGCCCGGCCCGCCCCGCTCTTGCCGCCGAATACGCGACGGTCCGCAATGCACTGATCCTCTCGGCCACAGCCGACGCGATGAACGCGTCGAGGCTGACACCTCGCTGCAGCGCGGGCTCGTCCGCTGCTCGCTTCAGCGATTCGGGCAGGGCTACGGAAACGATCGCGATCAAGGGGATCTCCCGCTATCATCACCGTATTCGAGCGGGCTTCACCCATGCCTGGCAGGGTGCTAGCTGGCAGTTCGCCAACGCCACCCATCGCGATCTCTTCGCCGGCGACCGGGGCGCTTCGCCCCGCGCCATGGCGGGTTCTGCGCCGGCGGGACGGCCATGGGCGTCAAGGCGCCGATCGATGCTGCAGCCCGGGCGATCATCGACGGCCGGCTGTTCCTGGCCTTCGAGAAGAGCGCCGTCGACCGCTTCGTCGAGGACGTCGACGAAAAGATCGCCAAGGCCGATGCCAACTGGCAGCGCCTGCGCGACTCCGACCAGGGCTGACGCGTTGTTCGAGCACCGGTCCCGCCGGGGTGAACCTCCACACTGGTGCTGTCCGAGCCGACGCACGCCCGCCGGACGCGGATCCGGCGACGTTCTCGCCTAGCCTGGAGCAGTCGCTCCGGAACGCGCGCCATCTACAGCCGTACTCGGCGACAGCGAGCACCGCATTGATGACAGCGAGATTGCCGATCCGAACGCTGCCGCGCGGCAGCGGCAGCAGCGGGCGGATCACTTCATGCTGGTCGTCACTTCGACTCATCATGCGATCGGCCGAGCGGCAGTCGCTGCCCTTGAACAATGGTAACGCGTCCGAGGCGCCGTGCCAGAATCTCGGCCGCGACGCCATGGCCGGCCACCGTGTAGTGCACGTTGACCGGGGAGTAGAGCAGCTCGTCGGCAGCGGAGCTGCGAGCCGCCTGCTGCAGCTCGAGTGTCAGGTCGATGAACTCCAGGCCGAGCTGCGCCGCGCGATCGGCAAGGTAGCTGCGCTGTGCCTGGCTGAAGCGCGGCATGAGCTCAGCGAGTGTCTCGTCGGCGAAGCGGACGAACTCCGCATAGGCCGTATGGGCCGATGGGGCGTAGCTCAATACCGGCAAAAAGCCGTGCTCGCGCCCGAGTGCCGCGAAACGCTCGAGCGCCGCATCGAATGCCTCGAAGCCGATGTCGCCTCGCGCGAGCGCGCGGGCCTGACGGACTTCGCCCCGGTCCGCGTTCTGGACGTTGAAGGCCACCTGGCGATCGCCGAAGTCGAGAGTGTAACGAAAGTCGATTCCGGCCAAGCTCTCACCGGTACGGAGCCGGTCGATGGCGTTGCCGATGGCGTCCGTGAGCTTGCCCGTGGCGACCACCATGGTGTTGGCCAGATAGCTGTTGCGGCCGAGCGGGTTGTCGAGGAGCCGGTCGTAGGGCAATTCGGGCGTGTGGCGGTCGCCCGCGTCCCGGTAGAGCACGACGCCCTCCCCCGCGGCTGCCACGTGCTCGTGGTAGCGCAGCGAATCTCGCAAATCGTTGCCCTCGTAGATCTGCATGATGACCATGCGGGGATGCTTGCTCAGGCCGAAATGCTGGAGCAGCTGCAGATATTCGTAGGGGCCGACGCCACCACGCCCGAGGCCGTAGACGGTCAGCTCGGTAAGCTTGCCGGTGAGGCTGTACCAACTCTCCTCCGGCTGATTACTGACGCAGGTGGCGAAACTGTCGCCGAGCGCGAGCAGGTCGATCTGCTCCCGGTCGTAGCGGTCGTAGGGTGCGTTGCAGAAACCCTGCGCATCGTGCTCGACGACGCTGACGTCGGCGGCGGCGAAGGCCTGAACGGTGCGTGAGCCGGGGCGCGAGACGAACAGCGGCGGGCCGCCGTCGCTGCGCGGGATCTCGACCGTCTGATCGCGGTTGGGCAGCTCGAGGCGCACCGCGATCGCGGTGCGCAGGTCCGACTCGAAGCTCCGGAGCCAGTTCAAGGGGATCAGCGCTCCCGGGGCCGCGCGAAGGCCGGCCTCCAGCACGCCACCCGCGACCACCAGCACGGCCGAGAGGCCGAGAATTCCTTTCATCATGACGACGCTGCGGCTCCTCGTCTTCGATCGATCGGGCGTCGGGGCGACCAATACCATTGCACGGCCACCGTCAAGGGGATCTCGTCGGCCGGCATTTCCCATTTGACGCCGGATCTGACGTCAGAATGCATCCGCTGAGGTCGTGAGGAAACCCAAGGCGGCTCAAGGGTGTCTCGGCCTGCGCCCCTTGCCCCGGAAACACCGCGATGCGCTTCATCCTTGACCACCATCCCCCACCAACGGAAGTGGCGGGTGGGTGTCACGAGCGCTCGCCAGCTGTCAAGTCGGGCCCTGCCACGTCGGGGCCTGCCACGTCGGCCGGCAGCTCGTCCCCCGACACCGGCGGCGCTCGTCCGGCCCGTGCCAAGACATCCCGAAAGGCCGCCCGATCGGCCCGCCCCGCTCTTGCCGCCAAATACTCGACGGTCCGCAACGCACCGACCTTCTCGGCCACGGCCGAAGCGATGAACTGGTTCAGGCTGACCCCATCCTTCTGTGCCAAGTCCTCGGCCGCGCGCTTGATCGATGCAGGAAGCCGCAACGGGAAGTTGCTCTTCATCGCCATCTCCTCAAAATCGCCAAGGGCCCGACCACCTCGATCCCGAAACGCTCGGCCGGCACCAGAAGATCTTTGGTGTTGAAGCTCACGATCGTGTCCGCGAACCCGTTGACCGCCGTCTCCAGCACGATCGCGTCGGCCGCGTCGAACGCTTGCGGGCGCCAGAGCAAAAACAGCTCTGCCCGCAGCGCCGGCTCGACGAGACGGTCGATCACGGTGTCGACGTCGACAGTATCGATCCCGGCGGCCGCGAGGTTGTCCGGCCGCTTCAAGTCAGCTTCCCACTCGAGCACGAGCGGCACCGATACCACGATCTCGAGCCGCCCTTCGTCCACCGCGATCAACAACTGCCGACTTGCGCCGGAAGCACTGCGCAGACCGGCGACGACCACGTCCGTATCCAAGACACAAAGCATGACGTCATATACAACGTCACCCGGATTGGAGCAAGATCGCGACCGGCCGATACCGCTTGCCCCTCGATACCGCTTGCCCCCCGATACCGCTTGCCCCGGAGCGCAAACCGGCTATAACCCCTCGATCCTCGCGGTGGGTCGGCTAACCGGCCGACGACAGCGAACAATCCAGACGGTGGATCGTCGCGACTTCGGCGCGGCGGTCCCTGTTGTCGTCCAAATCCTGAGGAGATACGGCAGTCATGCCGCTCTACGAGCACACCTTCATCGCCCGCCCCGACCTCTCGGCGCAGCAGGCACAGACCCTCGCCGACGAGATGGGGGCCATCGTCGCCGCCAATGGCGGCGAGGTGAAGAAGACCGAGTATTGGGGCCTGCGCTCCCTGGCCTACCGGCTGAGAAAGCACCGCAAGGCGCACTACGTGCACCTCAACCTCGAAGCACCGGCCGCCGCCATCGCCGAGCTCGAGCGCAACGAGCGCATCCACGAGGACGTCGTCCGCTATT
>DAIRDJ010000087.1:0-16189 GCA_036796215.1 Geminicoccaceae bacterium | reverse complement strand
AGTCTTTCCGGCCATGCCCCTTGACCTCGATGCCGGTCAGCCGCTCGTAGACCTTGACGACGGCACTGTCGTCCTCGCGGCCGAAACCGGCAGCCGCCGCCGCCAGATATTGCTGATGCGCCGCAGCCGCGATCGGCAGGGGAAACCGCCTGCCCTTCGCCGTCTCGAGCACGATGCCGAGATCCTTGACGAAGATCTCGACCGCCGAGAGCGGGGTGAAATCGCGCGCCAGGATGTGCGGCACCCGGTTGGTGAACATCCAGGAATTGCCGGCCGAGTTCGAGATCACCTCGAAGAGCGTGTCCGGATCGGCGCCACAGGCGGTCCCCAGCGCCATCGCCTCGCAGGCAGCGGCGATGTGCACACCCGCCAGATGCTGGTTGATCATCTTGACCGTCGAGCCGATGCCCGGCGCATCACCCAGCCGATAGACGGTCTTCGCCATCGCGTCCAAGGCCGGCCCCGCCAGCTCGAAGGCACGCGGACTGCCGGAAGCCATCACCGAGAGCGCCCCCGCCTCGGCGCCGGCCCGCCCGCCACTGATCGGCGCATCGAGCAGCGAAAGCCCCATTTCGTCGAGCCTGGCACCGAGCTCCTTGACGAAGGGCGGCGGCACCGTGCTGTGCAGCACGACCACCCCGCCCTCGCCGAGCAGGGCCGCCCCACCCTTGGGCCCGAACAGCGCCGCCTCGGCCTGCTCGGCCGTGGCCACCACCAAGAGCAGGAGCGAGACCCGGTCGGCCACGGCCTCGGGGCTGCCACAGGGCTGACCACCCGCCTGGGCGAACGCGTCCACCGCGGCTTTCGCCACGTCGTAGCCAAAGACGGTAAAGCCCTTGGCGAGCAGTTGCTTGGCCATCGGCAGACCCATCGAGCCGAGGCCGATGAAGCCCACCTGGTCGGTCATGACCGCTCACCCAGACGCCGATGCTGCTCGACCGGCAGCCGTTGCCGCACGGCCGCGAGGTAATCGAGATCGAGGCTCGCCGCCGCATGCCCCGGGCGGTCCGAGACCCGGGCCACCACACTCCCCCAGGGATCGGCGATCAGCGCATTGCCGTAACTATAGCGCGTTCCGCCGCCGGCCGGAAAGCCGCCGATCTGGGCTGCGGCCGCGACGTAGCACTGGGTCTCGATGGCACGCGCCCGGAGCAGCACCTCCCAGTGATCCTTGCCGGTCTGCAGGGTGAACGCGGAGGGCAGCATGATCAGCTCGGCCCCCTTCTTGCGCAACGCCAGGAAGAGCTCGGCAAAGCGCAGGTCGTAGCAGATCGCGAGCCCGATCCTGACCCCGTCGAGATCGACCGTGACGACGTCCCGCCCCGGCTCGGTGTAGTCGCTCTCGCGATAGGCGTCGCCATTGGGCGTGACGATGTCGAAGAGATGGATCTTGCGGTAGCGCGCCACCTCCTCGCCCCGCCGATCGAAGACGACCGTGGTGTTGGCGAGCTTCCCCTCCCCCCGTTCCTCGAAGAAGCTGCCGCCGTGGATATTGACGCCGTGCTCGCGGGCGAGTTCCTGCAGCATCCGGTAGGCCTCGCCGCCGGGGATCAATTCGGCCGCGGCCCGCCGCCCCGCATCCCCACCGCCCATCACCGTGAACGTCTCGGGCAGGCTGACGAGATCCGGCCGGTCCGCCTCGATCGCCCGCTCGATCAACTGTCTGGCGGCCTTGAGGTTGGCCGGCTTCTCCGGCCCCGAGTTCATCTGGACGACCGCAACCCGCATCGCCTCAGCCCTCCAGGACCCGAAAGGTGTGGGTCATCAGATGCCGATAGGTCTCGCCCGGCCGCAGGATCGCCGATGGAAACTGCGGCTTGTTCGGCGCATCCGGGAATGCCTCGGTCTCGAGACAGAGCCCCGCCCGAGGGCCGAACTTCCGCCCGCCCTTGGCCGTGATGTCCATCTTGAAGCCGGTATAGAGCTGCACCCCCGGCTGATCCGCCGCCAGCCGCATCTCGACCCGCCCGTCACCCGAGACGACCTCGGCCACCGGCCGCACCCCGGGCTCTTCGGCGAGCACCATGCAGTGATCGTAATCCGCGGTCCCGAGCCCATCGATCCGCCGCATCGCGCGAAAATCGAACGCCGTGCCGTCCACCGGCCAGATCTCGCCCGTCGGAATCTGCTCCTCGTCCGTCGGCAGGTAGCGATCGGCATCGAGCCTCAAGCGGTGCGCCTCGATCGAGCCTTCGCCGTCGAGATTCCAATAGGTGTGATGCACCATGTTCAAGGGTGTCGGCCGGGTCGTCTCCGCCGTCATCTCGATCACCAGCGCATCGGCGATCAGCCGATAGACCACCCGCGCCTCGACCTCGCCCGGATAGCCCATCTCGCCGTCGGGCGAGGTGATCCCCAAGGTGACGGAATCGCCATCGGCCGCCTCGATCCGCCAGAGCCGCTTGCCCCAGCCGCTGAGCCCGCCATGCAGATGGTTGCGGCCCCGGTCGTTGGGATCGAGAGCGTACCGCTCGCCGTCGAGCTCGAACGATGCGCCGCCGATCCGATTGCCGAAGCGGCCCACCATGGCACCGAAATAGGGCGATTTCGCCGGATAATCGGCGAAGTCCTGAAAGCCGAGGACGAGCGAGCGTGGCGCGCCATCGACATCGAGGGTGAGATCCTGCAGCACGCCGCCCCAGGTCAACACCGCGGCGCGAAGCCCGCGGCCGTTGTCGAGCCTGACCCGCTCGACCGGCTGCCCCCTGAACTCCCCGAACGTCTCGACGCTGGCCGTCATCTCGTGCGTTCCCCTCGTGGCGCTAGGTCCCCTATAGCGCAAGCCGGTGCCGTGGTCAGTCGCCGATCAGGCGCAACCGGCCGAGCCCCGGAACGGTGATCGAAAAATCCAACGGATTGATGCCGAGCGTCACCCCCGAAAGGTTGAGCTCCAGCCCCTCGGCGCGCGCCACGATCAGACTGAAAATGCCGCCGAGCGACAGCTGATAGCCGGTATTGCTAGGGGCCCGCGCCACCAGCCGTGCGCCGAGATAATCCTTGCCGATCGCCCGCGGCGGCAGATGCAGCCCGAGCGCCGGCACCTCCCGCGCGATCCAGGCGATGAACGTGTTGGAGTTGGGCCCGGGCCAGGTCCGATAGGCATGCCGATAGGGATAGGCCGCCACCGCCCGCTCGATCCCGGGGATCAGCGCCACCGCCTCCGCCCCCCGCCGATCGAGCACCACCCGGGGCCGGTTGCCGGCCCAGTTGCCGTCCGGCACCCCGCGAAAATTCATCCGCACGGCCTCGCCGCCCTGCGCTACCCCCCAGCGCACCACGTCGTAGCGGGTATAGGCGGGCTCGCCCTCGCCCTTGAACGCGATCCAGCAATGATCTGCCAACGCCCCCTTCAACCCCCAGGACGCCGCGCAATAGACCTGCACCACGGCCTCATGCGTCAGGGCCGGGTCGGGTGCCAGCCGCGCGCTGTCCCACCTGGCATCCGACCAGTGCCGCACCTCGCCCTGCTGCCAGACCGCGATCCCGACCGGTAATGCCACGAGCAGCAAGACAAGCGACGTGATCAGCAACCAGCGCAACGGCGATGCTTTCAGGAAGATTGGGCTGCGCTATAGATAGGCCCCTTTCGACCCGGAGGCGAGTGGAGGCCAAAGGCGATGACATCCCGTGCACCCAGCTCGGCGCTTCTTGCGATCGGCCTCTGGCTCGCCGCCGCCGGTCCGGTCTCGGCCGACGAGGCGCTCGCCGAACGCGGCCGCATCATCGCCGAAACCTACTGCAGCGACTGCCATGCCACCGGCGCCAGCGGGGCGAGCAGAATGGCCGAAGCCCCACCGCTCCGCACCTTCCACGAACGCTGGGAGGTCGAGAACCTCGCCGAGGCGCTGGCCGAAGGCATCATGGTCGGCCACGAGGACATGCCCGAATTCCGCATGACCACGTCCGAAATCGACGCGTTCCTGGCTTATCTCGACAGTTTTTGAGCCGAGGAAGGGAGTCCGGGAAGGCACGCCTTCCCGGGCCCATCCGGTTTCTTTGGCGCCGGGACCCTCGGCCGCCTTGGCGCGACGGGACCCGCAAAGCCTTGCCGCGGCGAGTGGGCTTCAGGGTGGATTCAAGAAGTCGCTGGTTGACGTGGTCGTTTCTTGCTTGTACAGTCTTAACGTCATTCTGTTTCATGCATTGCTTCGATTGTGGCGAGCATGACGACAACTGTGGCAAAAAAGGCAAAAGCGGCGCAACGTCCGAAGAAAAAGTGGGAGCAGACGATGAAGATTTTTGCCAAATGTTTCCTTACCGCAGTCCTCGCGACCGGCATCAGTGTTTCTCCGGCTGTCGGACAAGAATTCGGCTCCGCCGAAGAAGCGCGCGAGATGCTCGCGCGCGTCGTCGAAGCCATGAACGCCGACCCCGAAGGCACGATCGCCGCCATCAATGCGGGAGAGGCCGGCGGCTGGGTCGATCGTGACCTCTATCCGTTCTGTGGCGATGCGAAGGGCGACTTCATCGCCCATGCGGTCAACCAGTCCCTGGTCGGCCAAAGTCTTCGTGACCTCGAGGACCGCGCCGGCAGCCCGTTGGGCGAAAGCGTCTACGATGCTGCCGAGTCGGGCGACGTGAGCGAGGTCTCCTACATGTGGCCAAGGCCCGGCGAAGAGGAACCGGCGCAAAAGCACGCCTATGTCGCCCAGATCGGCGACGTGACCTGTGCCGTCGGCTACTACGAGTAGCTCGAACGCGCCCATCGCGGGCGACTTTAAACCGGGAAACGATCAGGACAAGGAGGATCCGGGAAGGCAATGCCATCCCGGGTCCATCCGTTACCCGGCGCTGCTGTCGGTAGCGGTGTCGGCGGGCGACAACCGGCGATCATGCTTCGGCTGGTCGCGGGGCACCCTCGGCCGCGTCGCTGAGCTCTGGAATGCTTGGCATTCAGGACCGGCACCAGCCAGATCGTTGCCCCCTGTCGCATCACGGCGATCGCGATCAGGTGACGATCGGTACGACGATCCAGGGTGACGGCGCACTCGGTGCATTGGCCCTATGCTCTATCGGCGCCCGCACGCCCGAGAACAATGTCACGATGCCGACCGCCACCGCCATTACGACGACGAGCGAGGACGCCACGCATTTTGGTTTGAGTTGCCCGAGGTTCTCTGCCTGGTCTCCTCGGCAGCCGAAAAAAAAACTCCATTGCACCGCCACGACGCCGGCACTGGCCAAGCAATCAGGAGAGGTGCTCATGTCCTTCATCCGCAAGGCTCGTCGCGGGACCATTGCCGCGGCAGTGACCCTCGGTCCGGCGCCGGCGCTGCCGGCACCCGCCGCCGCCGAAACCTTGATCCGCATCCAGTCGGTGATCCCGACGAGTGCCGACGAGGTGGTCATGCTCGAGGATTTCGCCGCCGACGTCACGGCACTCACCAATGGCGAGGTGCGCTTCGAGGTGCTGCCAGCGGGTGCCGTGGTCGGCGTCAACGAGACGCTCGATGCCGTCGATGCCGGGCTGATCGAGGCCGGCTTCGCCTGAACCCACTACTGGTCCGGCAAGCACCCGGCCGCCACGCTCTTCGGCTCGCCCGCAGCCGGTGCCGGGGTCGGCCTGGACAACCTGGCGCACATCTCCTGGTACCTCTATGGCGGCGGCCGCGAGCTCTACGAGCGGCTCTGGGACGAGATGGGGGTCAATGTCGTGGGCTTCCTCCTGCAGCCGGTCGGCCCCGAGGCCCTGGGGTGGTTCGAGGAGCCGATCGAGAGCCTCGCCGACATGCAGGGTCTGCGCTTCAGGACACCACCCGGCATCCCCGGCCAGATCTGCAACGACATCGGCGTGTCGGCCGTGGCGAGGGGCGGTGGCGACATCCTGCCCGCCCTCGAGCGCGGCGTGATCGACGCCGCCGAATGATGCTGCCCGAAGCCCGACAGCGTCTTCGGCGTTCAGAACGTCCTGAAGAACGACTACCTGCAGGGCCTGCACCAGAACGTCGTCAACGCCGCTATCTACATCGACAAGCATGTCCGGAACGGCCTGACCAAGCAGCAGCAGAAGGCGATCGAGGTCTCGGCCAATGCGGCTCTGATCAAGGCGCACAAGCTACCGCATCCTCGAGAACGGCAAGGCCTTGAAGATGCTGGTCGAGGAGCATGCCCCGCGACATGCCGGGCTGGATGGCCGTCATCGTGCTGGTCGTCGACACGCTCAATGCCTGGGTCGGCCGGACCGTCACCCGGCTGGTCCTGCCCTTGATGCTGGTCATGGTCTGGGAGATCACCGCCCGCTACTCCTTCGCCGCCCCGACCATCTGGGCCTACGACCTCAGCCGCATGCTCTACGGCGCCATGTTCATGCTGGGTGCTGCCTATGCGCTGGCCCGGGGCGTGCATATCCGCGCCGATTTCATCTACCGCAACTGGTCGGTGAAGACCCAGGGACGGATCGATGCCGCCCTCTATCTGCTGCTCTGTTTCCCGGCGATCCTGATCTTCGCCAAGATCGCCTTCGACTACGCCGCGGTCGCCATCGCCCGCGGCGAGCGTGGCATGGACACCGCCTGGATGCCGCAGCTGGGGCCGATCAAGGCGGCACTCGCCGCCGGCGTGGCGCTGCTCGTGCTGCAGGGTCTGGCCGAGCTGTGCAAGTCCTGGTACGCGGCGACCAGGGGGCGCCGGCCCGATGCCTGAGGGTGCCGCGTCATGACCCCCGAGATCATCGGTCTCTTGATGATCGGCGCCATGCTGTTCGGCATCTTCGTCGGCTTGCCGCTCTCCTTCACGCTCATCTTCCTCGGCATCACCTTCTGCTACTGGGGCTTCGGCCAGCTCGTCTTCTTTCTCCTGACGCTGCAGTTCTACGGCACGATGATGGAGAACACGCTCACCGCGGTGCCGCTCTGCGTCTTCATGGGGATCCTCATGGAGCGCGCCCACCTGATGGAGCGGCTGTTCGATTCGGCCCAGAAGCTGGTCTGGCGGCTGACCGGCGGGCTGCACCCGGCGGTCATGTTCGTCGCCACCCTCTTCACTGCGGCCACCGGCATCGTCGGCGCCTCGGTGACGCTGCTCGGCATCATGGCCGGCAAGCCGATGATCCGTGCCGGCTACGACGTCCGCCTCTCCGCGGGCCTGATCACCGCCGGCGGCACGCTCGGCATCCTGATCCCGCCATCCATCATGCTGATCGTCATGGGGCCGGTGCTCGAGGTGCCGGTCACCACGCCGTTCGCCGCCGCCATCCTGCCGGGCCTGCTGCTCGCCTCGCTCTTCACCGGCGACGCGCTGATCCGCTGCAGGCTCGATCCGAGCCTCGCCCCGCCCTTGCCCGAGGACCAGCGCCCGGCCGACGTCAAGGCCGCCTGGCTCGAGTTCTTCAAGGGCCTCGAGCCGTCCGCAGCCCTGATCTTCTTCGCCTTGGGCTCGATCATCTGCGGCCTCGCCACCCCCACCGAGGGGGCCGCCTGCGGTGCTTTCGGTGCCCTGCTACTGACCATCGCCTACCGGCGGCTCACCCTCGCCAACCTCACCGATGCCTTGATCAAGACCCTCGAGCTCTCGGTCCTCATCCTCTTTTTCGTGGCCGCCTCGAATTTCTTCGGGGCGGTCTTCGCCCGGCTCGGCCCCCCCACCATGCTGACCGAGTGGCGGCTCTCCCTCGACCTCTCGCCCTACGTCATCCTGGCGATGGTGATGGCCGCCATCTTCCTCCTCGGCCGGCCGCTCGAGTGGGTGCCGATCGTCTTGATCGTCGTCCCCTTCCTCTTGCCCCTGATCACCGGGCTCAGCTTCGATCTCGTCCGGTTCGGCATCCTCGTCGCCGTCAACCTGCAGACCGCCTGGCTGTCGCCGCCCGTGGCCCTCTCCGCCTATTTCCTCAAGGGGGTCATGCCCGAGTGGCGGCTCGACGACATCTCTATCGGCATGCTGCAGTTCATGGGCTTGCAGCTCTTCGGCCTCGTCCCCATCATCCTCTTCCTGGCCATCGCCCTCTGGCTGCCGGGCGTCATCTACGGCCCCTGAGGTGAAGCCGAAAGGCTCACCCGACCGGCGGACCCGATACCGTCCGGACAGGGTCAGCGGCCTGCCTGCCGACGCTGTTCGATGCCTTGGAGATCGACGGCGAGCTCCACTGGGAGGGCGGCTGCATCGCCAATCCGGCGATCAACCCCCTGCACGAGGCCACCGGCGTCCACGACACACTCATCGTCCAGCTCAGTCAGCTCCGCGTCGACGTGCCGCCGGACGAGGCCCGCGTCAACGGCCGGAACCGGGCGCGGAATGGTGCTGCCCGGCGTCTCGCCGCCGTGCTATCGACCGGCCATCCAAGTACCGAGGCGCCCGAGCCGCAGCGGCGCCCAGAGAGGAAACAGCGATGATCAACAGACGCTCGATGCTCGGCACGGTCGCCGCAGCGGCGGTGGCCGGCGGCCTTGCCGGCTGCACGACCACAGCGGCGCAGCGCCTGACCCGCGAGGAGGCCGCCCGCGCCTCGCTCAACGACCTCTACCGCACCGTGCCGGTGGCCAGGACGCTCGGCGAAGAGTCCGCCGCGGTCCTGGTCTTTCCCAGCATCGTCCGCGCCGGCCTGATGATCGGCGGCCAGTTCGGCGACGGGGTGATGTTCGAGAACGACGTGGCGACCGGCTTCTACCGCGTCACCGGCGGCTCGTTCGGGCTGCAGGCCGGCGCCCAGAACTTCGCCCAGGCCTATTTCTTCACCACCGAGGAGGCCCTGCAGACCTTCCGCGACACGGCCGGCTGGGAGGTCGGTGCCGGGGTCAACGTCGCTGTCGCCTCGGTCGGTGCGACAGGCCAGATCAACACCTCGACCCTGCAGGCGCCGGTCGTCGTCTTCGTCTACGGCCAGGCCGGTCTGATGGCCGGCATCCAGGTCGAGGGCCAGAGGATCAGCCGTCTCGCCGAGGGCTGAGCGCCCGGTGCCGCTCGGCGCACTCGTCAGCCGCCGAGCGGCTCCAGGGGCGGATGGTTGCCGCGCTGCGGGGGTGCCGCGCCCACCGGTGCCGCCCAGCGCACGGCGTTCAGGACCAGCATCTGGATCTGGGCGTCGTGATAGGTGGGATAGGTCTCGTGCCCCGGCCGGAGATAGGCGATCCGCCCCTGGCCGCGCCGCCAGGTGCAGCCCGAGCGGAACACCTCCCCACCCTGAAACCAGCTGACGAGGAAAAGCTCGTCCGGCGGCGGGATGTCGAAATGCTCGCCGTACATCTCCTCCTGGTCGAGGACGATCTGCTCCGGCAGCCCCTCGACGATCGGATGGCTCGGATCGACCACCCAGAGCCGCTCCCGCTCGCCCGCCTCGCGCCACTTGAGATCGCAGCCGGTGCCCATCAGGGCCTTGAAGATCTTGGAGAAATGCGCGCTGTGCAGGGCCACGAGCCCCATCCCCTCGAGCACCCGCGCATGCACCCGCTCGACCACCGCATCGGAAACCTCGGCATGCGCCTTGTGCCCCCACCAGACGAGGACATCGGTCTTGGCGAGCCTTGCGAGATCGAGCCCGTGCTCCGGCTCGTCGAGCGTCGCCGTTGCCACATCGAGCCCCACCGCCCGCAAGGGTGCGGCCAGCGCCTCGTGGATACCCCGCGGGTAGATCTGCGCCACCGCCGGATTGGCGTGCTCGTGACGATACTCGTTCCAGACGGTCACCCGGGGCTCTTTCCTCACGACATGACCTCCGCCAAGGCGACGAGCCTGCCGCCCTCGGCCGCCGAGCGGATCGCCGCGTGCATCAAAGCGAGGCTCTCTAGATTGTCGCGGCCGGTGCTCAGGCCATCGGCCGGCACGCCCGTCCGCACCCAGTCGACGAAGCCGGCCAGAGCACCGGCCCGGTCGGTGAACGCCGTCTCCATCAGGGCCGCCGCCCGCCGCTTGTCTGCCGCCTTGTAGAGCATCACCCGATCCTCCCCGCGCCGGTCACCCTGATTGCCGCGAAACGTGCCGAGGGCCGCCTTCTCGCTGCCGTCGATCCGCCAATCCGCCCCCCAGACGGTGTCCGGCCCGCGGCTGATCCAGGTGCCGCGATAGCTCACCACGACGCCGTTCCGGAAGCGAACGAGGCAGGCGGCCGCCGGCCGGCCTTCGAACGGCGTCGCGGGCTCGCTCCAGCTCATCGCACTGACGGCCACGGGCTCGTCCTGCAGGATGAAACGCATCAGGTCGAAATGATGGATCGCCATGTCGGACAAGAGCGGCTCGGCGAGAAAAAAGTAGCGATAGTGCGCGTCGTAGAGCTTCCAGAAGTCGACCGCCATCGACGCCACGTGGCCGAGCTCGCCCTCTGCGACCAGCCGGCGGAAGGTCCGTGGTGCCGGGAAATGCCGGTAGTTCTGGCTGACCATGAGGTGCAGCCCGCGATGGTCGGCCTCTTTGACCAGTGCTTTCGCTTCCGCCAGCGTTTCGGTGAAGGGCTTCTCGACCAGCACGTGCAGCCCGTGCCGCAAGGCGACCTCGGTCACCGAAGCGTGCGCGGCGAGCGGCACCACCACGAGCGCCGCCTCGGGCTTCGCCTCGGCCACCGCCTCCTCGAGCGAGCCGAACAGCACATCATCGCCGAGCCCGAGGCTCTTGGCCGCGATCGCCCGCATCGCCGGATCGGCATCGACGAAGCCCACCAGCTCGATCCCCGGCACCGTGGGCAGCACCTCCGCCACCCAGTTGCGGCCCCAGCCACCGAGCCCGATCTGCACGAGCTTGACCATCTGGCCTCCTCCGTCGCTGTCCAAGGGAGGGCTTCTAAAGACGCCCGCCGGCCATTACGAGGGGTTTCGCAACGATCAGAGGAGGCGGGCATGAGTGTAGCACTCGGGATCGATCTCGGCGGCACCAAGATCGAGATCGTGGCCCTGGACGAGGCCGGCCGTGAGCTCGTCCGCCGCCGTCGCCCGACGCCCAGGGGCGACTACCAGGCGACGATCGAGACCATGGCCCAGATGGTCGAGGAGACCGAGCGGGAGCTGGGGCTCCGTACCACCGTCGGGGTCGGCCACCCGGGGGCGATCTCGCCCGCCACCGGCCTGATCAAGAACGCGAACTCCACCTGGCTCAACGGCCAGAAGTTGGACCACGACCTGATGGCCCGGCTCGACCGGAAGATCGCCTTCGCCAACGACGCCAATTGCCTCGCCTTGTCGGAAGCCACCGACGGGGCCGGCGCCGGTGCGGATATCGTCTTCACCGTCATCCTCGGCACCGGGGTCGGCGGCGGCGTGGTCGTCGGCGGCCGGGTGCTCGAGGGGGCCAATGCCATTGCCGGCGAATGGGGCCACAACCCGCTACCCTGGCCACGCGATGACGAGCGCCCGGGTCCCGCCTGCTATTGCGGGCTTTCGGGCTGCATCGAGACCTGGTGCTCGGGCGTCGGCATGGCCGCCGATCACGCGCGGGTCACGGGCGAGACGCTCGCCGGCCCCGCCATAGTCGCGGCCGCGCAGCAGGGCGATCCCGCAGCCTCGGCCACCCTCGAGCGCCACGCCGATCGTCTCGCCCGGGGCCTGGCACACGTCATGAACATCGTCGATCCCGACGTCATCGTCCTGGGCGGTGGGGTCTCCAATATCCAGCACCTCTACACCGCCGTCCCGCCGCTCCTCGAGCGCTGGGCGTTCACCGACCGGGTCGACACCAGGCTCCGGCCGCCGGTCTTCGGCGACAGCTCGGGCGTGCGCGGGGCCGCCTGGCTCGGCCGCGACCTCGCCCCGCTCTGAGCCGCCGCTAGACAGAGACAAGCGCGATCCCGGCAAGGACCAGCCCGGCACCGGCCAGAGTCCGCAGATCCGGCCCCTCGCCGATCAGGGCGGCAAACGCCAGCACCATCAAGGTTTCGGCCCCGATGATGGTGATGTAGATGATCCCGAGATCGGCCTTCTTGAGCAGGGCGATCTCGGCGAGCGAGGCCGCGACGAAGCCCGCGACGATGATCGCCACGGCCAAGGCCGTCAGCTGGGTTGAGGCGAGCTTCATGCCGATCGTCGCAACGGCATAGCCGAGTGCCGAGAGGACCACGAGCAGCAGCCAGCGCGGCTGCATGCCCGACAGCGTGCCGGCGAGGTCATCGGGCAGCGGGTTCATTGGTTCCTCCTTTTTCTTGTTCCGCAGCAAGGTCCGAGCCGCCCAGCGCCCAGCAAGCGCGACGATCGACGCCGGGTCGCGACCAGCGGATCGGCTGTGGCGCAGGCACTGGCGGCCGGTGCAGCCGGCGCAGTCGCGGCAGCGGGTGCAGACGACTGACGATGCCGACCACCGACATCGCCAAAAAAAAGCACTGCAGCAGCGCAGCACCCAGATTGAACGATTGGGTCAGACTGATCAGGAGGAGCCCGGCGGCCAGCATGTTGACGAAAAAGTAGCCAGCCCGGTCGGCTGTCGCCTGCCGTGTCACGAGCAGGGTGTAGTTGACGACGTAGAGCGCAGCACCCACGACACCGAGCAGATCGTACAGTCCGAGTGGTGTGCCAGTCGCCGTGTCGGGCATCTTGCCGTCTCCGCGCGTTGCCGTCCGGAGCCGTGCGATCGACGGGCGACACCCGCAAAAGGCACCGATCCGTCGCCGGTCCACCGGCTCACGTCCCAGCTAGGCGGCAACATGCCGGCAGGTCTGTGATGCTCATCATACAACGTTGGCAGGGCCCCTGATGGCGCCCCGACAACCGCCATTCGCGCGCCATGCCCGGCGCACGCTCTGACAGTCGGTGCCACTGTGAACGCCCGGCCTTGCCCGCCGACCCGCTGGACGACTGGTCCCGCAGCCGCGGCTCGAACGGCTACCGGCTCAAGGGCAGTGCTGTGCCTCGAAGGTCTCGAGCTGCTCGAGGTCGGCCTCGAGCGCGAAATCGCCGTAGTCGAGCACGAGGTCGTAGAGCACGCCCTGCTCGGAGAGCTCAAAGGTGAGCTCGAAGCTCGGCACGTCGTCGGCCACGGTCACGTCGTGATAGGCGAGGCTCACCGGCCAGCGACGCTCTTCGGCGGCATCAGTCGTGGCCGAGTCGACCACGGTCGGCCGGCCGATCACCGCGGTGACCCGGCTCAATCCCTCCATGCCGGAACCATCGAAGACGTCATGGCTGACCACCACCTCGCCGGCCAAGGCCCCCTCGATCAGCTTCAGCATGTGCTCGGTCGGAAAGAGCGTGCCACGTGGCAGGGCCAGCGTTTCCCCTTCGGGCTCGGCGAACGCCGCCTTGCCGCCGGCCTCGTCCAGCGTCGCCTCGCCCCGGTACTCCTCGAACAGGTTTGCGCCATCGAACGAGCGGACATTGAAGCGCAAGCGCTTGTTGTCCGGCGACTCCCAGCTCGAGAAGCGGACATCGTAGGTGAAGCCGGGCGCATCACCGAAGCTCGCGACAAAGCCGAGGCGCTGGTTGCTGATCGCTCCCTCGCACGAATCGCGCCACTCCAAGACCAGCCCGCCGCGCACGTCCGAGACGCCACCGGTGGTGGCCGTCCCCTGCGCCAGGCTGAGCTGATAGACCGCCCGATGCGAGAGGAGCTCGACCGCCGCTGCGGCCGGCTGGGCGGTCGACCCGACCAGGGCTGCAGCACAGAGAACGGTGCGACGGACATGGTTCTTGCTGGGCATCGGCGTTTCATTCCTGTCTTGGGCACGAACGGTTGTACCAGGCGGGACCGTCGCACTAACAACGTACAAATAGGTCGTCAGCACACCGGAGTTCAGGGCCTTGCCGGAAAAGCCCGTGGTTTTCGTCACCCGCCGCCTGCCGAGCACCGTCGAGGCCCGCGCCAATCGCGACTACGCCTGTCGCTGGAACGAGACCGACGCCGTCCTCGACGCGGAAGGGTTGATCGCTGGCGCCGCCGGGGCACGGGGCATTCTCACCTGCGCGACCGAGCGCTGGAGCCGCCAGGTCATCGAGGCGCTGCCAGAAAGCGTGGAGATCATCGCCACCTTCTCCGTCGGCTTCGACCACATCGATGCCCGGGCGGCGAAAGAAGCCGGCATCATCGTCACCAACACCCCCGACGTCTTGACCGAGGCCACGGCCGATATCGCCATGCTCTGCCTGCTGGGCGCCAGCCGCCGTGTCCACGAAGCCCAGACCATGCTCCGCGCAGGCCGCTGGCAGCGCTGGAACCCGGCAGAGCTCCTGGGGCCCGGTCTGCAAGGCAAGTCCCTCGGCATCGTCGGCATGGGCCGCATCGGCCGCGCCCTCGCGACCCGCGCCCGTGCCTTTGGCTTAAACATCCATTACCATAACCGAAGCCGGCTCACCCCCGACCTCGAGGCCGGCGCCACATATTACGAGACAGTGGAAACCATGTTGCCGAAGGTGCAGTTCCTCTCGCTCAACTGCCCGGCAACCGCCGACAATGTCGACATGATCGATACCGCAAGGCTCGCTCTGCTGCCAAAGGGTGCCATCCTCGTGAATACCGCCCGCGGCACCCTCGTCGACGACGATGCCCTGATCGCGGCTCTGAAAAGCGGCCGGCTCGCCGCCGCCGGCCTCGACGTCTTCAAGAACGAGCCCGCCTTCGACCGGCGCTATCTCGACCGGCCGAACGTCTTCCTGCTGCCGCATATCGGCAGCTCGACGATCGAGACCCGCGACGGCATGGGCTTTCGCTGCCTCGACAATCTCGACGCCCACTTCGCCGGCAAGCCGGCGCCCGACGTCGTGAACCGCTGAATGAGGCGCGCCGTTAGGGTGTCGTTAAGACCTGGGGCGTAGAACGGTCACCGGAAACGCAGCGCGGCAGGAACGCCGCTCTCCCCGGGGCAACGGCCCACGGGGCAGCTCACGCAAGTAGTGTGGAGAGACCAGTGTCCGATCTTCTTCGTGCCGTCATGGTCGAGTGCGCCGAGCTGGCCCGCGCCGGCCGCACGCCCGCCCCGTTCAACGGCTGCGCGGCGGTCGCCGGCGGCGGTGCCGCCATGGGCATCGTCCAGCCGCCCATCGCCCTCGACCCGACGCCGAAGGCCGACGCCGCACCCACCTTTGCCGGACCGGTCATCGTCTACGATCGCGACGCGGCAATTGCGGCCACGCCCGCCCGCGACGAGCGCCCACAGCCGAGATGGCACCGCCAACTGCCGATGCGCCGGGTCGCCTGACCCCCCGCCACAGCTTTCGGTTGCCGAAGGCCAGCCGAACCCTCACCATGCCGCAAGAGCTCGTCGTGTCCAGGCCCGCCCAGACTGCCGGGCGCTGAGACACCTCGACACCTTTCGATCACCCGGCCTCGGCCCTATAACGCCGGCCGACCGGCGATCGAGCCATGCGGAGGGACAAGACGGTGCGCGTTTGTGGACATGACACGCTCGAGGTGCGGCGCTCGCTCGACGTCGACGGCACCCGCTACGACTACTTCTCGCTGCCCGAGGCCGCAAAGCAGCTGGGCGACCTCTCGCGGCTGCCCTTCTCGCTCAAGGTGCTGGTCGAGAACCTCTTGCGCTTCGAGGACGGCAGCACCGTCACCGTCGACCACCTGAAGGCCGCGGCCGCCTGGCTGAAGGAGCGGCGCTCCGACCAGGAGATCGCCTACCGCCCGGCACGCGTGCTGATGCAGGACTTCACCGGGGTCCCCGCCGTGGTCGATCTGGCCGCGATGCGCGAAGCCATGGTCCAGCTCGGTGGCGATCCGCGGAAGATCAATCCGCTCAGCCCTTGTGATCTGGTGATCGACCACAGTGTCCAGGTCGACAGCTTCGGCGGCCCGGGCAGCTTCGAGCGCAATGTCGAGCTCGAATACGAGCGCAACGGCGAGCGCTACGCCTTCCTGCGCTGGGGCCAGGGTGCCTTCAGCAATTTCCGCGTCGTCCCGCCCGGCACCGGCATCTGCCACCAGGTCAACCTCGAGAACCTCTCGCAGGTCGTCTGGACCACCAAGGACGGCAACACCGAGGTGGCCTATCCCGACACGCTGGTCGGCACCGACAGCCACACCACCATGGTCAACGGCCTGGCCGTCCTCGGCTGGGGTGTGGGCGGCATCGAGGCCGAGGCCGCCATGCTCGGCCAGCCCGTCTCCATGCTGCTGCCCGAGGTCGTGGGCTTCAAGCTCACCGGCAAGCTGCCGGAGGGTACGACCGCCACCGACCTCGTGCTGACCGTGACGCAGATGCTCCGGGCGCGCGGCGTGGTCGGCAAGTTCGTCGAGTTCTACGGCCCCGGCGTCGGCGAGCTGCCCTTGGCCGACCGGGCGACCATCGCCAACATGGCGCCCGAATACGGTGCCACCTGCGGCTTCTTCCCGATCG
>DAIRDJ010000086.1:0-16257 GCA_036796215.1 Geminicoccaceae bacterium | reverse complement strand
CGAGCACGGCCGCCTCTTCGGCGAAATCGGCTGGCTCGGCGTCAATCGCGGGGTCATCTCGGGGCGACGCGGCGAGGCGATGCAGTTGAGGCAGAAGAAAGGGCGGCTGGTTTAGGCGGGAAGAGAAGTGCGGGGAGGATGATCCTCCCCGCGCCCCACCGGGACTTTGACTTGGCGCCTCGCGACCGCCGTCACCAGGGGCCGGAGGGGCCGATCGGGACTCTCAGGCCGCCCTGGCCATGCCGTGCCATTCGGCGACCACCTCGTCCGTCGTCTTGAACTGACGGTCGGGGTCGGTGGCGTAGTACATCTTGTAGTAGTCGAGGCCGCCCTGGTGCGCCTCCTCGGTGAAGGCCTGGAGCGCGTCGGTGATCCAGACGAGGTCGATGCCGCGCTGGAAGGCGTCGCCCGAGGTGTGGCGGCAGCAGCAGTCGGTGTGCAGGCCGGTCATGTAGAGGGTGGTGATGCCGCGGTCCTTCAGAACCTGCTCGATGTCGCTGCTCTGGAAAGCGCTGTAGGTGGTCTTGGGCAGCACGACGTCGCCCGGCGCCGGCGCGATCTCGGGCAGGATCTCGGCCCAGTGCGTGCCGCGCATCGAGTGTGGCGGCCACTTCTTCAGCTCGATGTCTTCGGGCGTGTGCGAATCGGTGGAGTAGATCACCGCGACGCCCGCCGCCCGCGCGGCCTCCACCAGCCTTGCCAGTTTTGGCACGATGGCCTTGGCCCGGACGCGGTAGTCGGCACCGCCGGCATCGGCGATGGTACCGCCCTCGTCGACGAAGTCGTGCGCCATGTCGATCAGCACAAGCGCCGCTTTTCTTGGATCGCTCACCGTCATCTCGTCATCTCCCTTGACTGCGAATCACGCGGCCGCCCCTTGCCGTCCGGTGGCCGCGCGGCAGACTAGGCTGGCCCCCCGGGACGTGGCCAGCAGCAAACCCACACGAGAGCTCACTCCGGCACGTCGCCCGAAGCCTTGATGTGCGGGATCAGGGCTTTGAAGGCGGGGCCTTCGGCGCGCTCGAGCCATTCGAAGACGACGGACTCCGCGGTGACGATGTCGCAGCCGTGCTGGCGCAGGCGTTCGAGGCCGAGGGTGCGGTCCTCGCTGCGTCTCGAGCCTGCGGCGTCGGCGGCGATGTGGGTGGCAAAGCCGGCAGCGACCAGATCGAGGCAGGTCTGCTGGACGCAGACATGGGTCTCCATGCCGCAAGCGACGAGCTGCCTTCGGCCGGTGGCTTCGATCGCCTCGCGCAGGGCGGGCTCGCGCCAGCAGGAGAAGGTGCGCTTGGGCAGGATCGTGGCCGTCGTCAGCTGCGGCAGGAGGCGGAGGTCGGTGGGACCGAGGCCTTCGGGGTATTGCTCGGAGACGATGACCGGGACAGCCAGCTCGCGGGCGGCCTCGACCAAAAGGCGCGTGCGGTGGATGCGCGCGGCCGCAGCCTCGACCGCCCGGGCGAGATTGCCCTGCACGTCGATGATCAAGAGGAGAGAGTTCGCAGCCGTCAACATCGCTCGCTCCTTCCGGTCGAACCAGGTCAGCCGTCGCGACAGGCCCGGCCATTGGCGCAACCGCCATCGCCTTGCCAGCTTTGCCGCGAACGACGGGAATGGGTGCATCAATCGACGTTTTTTGCAAGCGGAGCGGCACCGCGACCGTTCGAAATCATTGACACGACATTATTCATCCATACATCCCGAGCCAGTCGCGCTCGTCAAAGACAAGGACTTTTCTTGACCGACCAACAACCGACGGTAACCTTCGCCGACCTCGGCCTGCGCGAAGAAATCCAGCAGGCCATCCGTGAGGTCGGCTACGTCCATCCGACTCCGATCCAGGCGCAGGCGATCCCGGTGGTGCTCGCCGGCCGCGACATCGTCGGCATCGCCCAGACCGGCACCGGCAAGACGGCGGGCTTCACCCTGCCGATGCTGCACCGCCTGGCCGCCGGCCGTGCCCGGGCGCGGATGCCGCGCTCGCTCATCCTGAGCCCGACCCGCGAGCTCGCCACGCAGATCTCGGCGAGCTTCGAGACCTACGGCAAGCATTTGAACCTGACCATGGCGCTCCTGATCGGCGGCGTTGGCATGGGCGATCAGGAAAAGCTGCTCGAGAAGGGCGTCGACGTCCTGATCGCGACGCCTGGCCGGCTGCTCGACTGGTTCGATCGCGGCCGGATCCTGATGACCAGTGTCGAGATGTTCGTCATCGACGAGGCCGACCGGATGCTGGATATGGGCTTCATCCCCGATGTCGAGCGGATCTTCCAGCTGATGACCAAGCGCGGCCAGACGCTGCTCTTCTCGGCGACGATGCCGAAGGAGGTGCGAAGGCTCGCCGAGAAGTTCCTGCGCGAGCCGGTCGAGATCGAGGTCGCCAGGCCCTCGACCCGGGCGGAGAAGGTGGTCGACGTCGTGGTGCCGATCAGTGCGATCGAGCGCCGGGTCGCGGTCGACCGGCTGATCGACATCGAGAAAATCCAGAGTGCGATCATCTTCTGCAACCGCAAGCGCGACGTCTCGATGGTCAACAAGTTCCTGCAGCGGCAGGGGCGGAACGCCCGCGACATCCACGGCGACCTCGAGCAGAGCGTGCGGCAGGCCACGCTCGAGGCGTTCAAGGCGGGCGAGGTCGACTATCTGGTTGCGACCGACGTGGCGGCGCGTGGGCTCGACATCGTCGACCTGCCGGCCGTCATCAACCTCGATGTGCCCTACCATCCGGACGACTACGTCCACCGGATCGGCCGCACCGGCCGCGCCGGCAAGGAGGGCCGGGCCTACACCATGGCCGACGACAACGATGCCAAGTATCTGGCCGGCATCGAGAAGCTGCTCGGCCAGAAGCTCGTCCGCCAGCCGATCGAGGGCATCTCGGGCGAGTTGATCCGGCCGCAGCGCCCGGCACGACGCCGCCCCGCGAGCGACGCGCCGGTCGAGGCCGCGCTGCCTGCCGTGGCCGCAGCCGAAACGGTCGAGGCGGCGGCACCGCGGCCGCGCCGCCGTCGCGAGAGCGAGGACGAGGCACCGGCTGCCGCCGCAACCGTGGCGGAAGCGGCAGGTGGCACCGAGGAAGCCGCCCCCAAGCGCCGGCGACGGGCGGCCAAGCCCCGGGCCGAGGTGGTCGAGGCCGAGGCAGCACCGGTCGAGGTCGCCGCAGCGCCGCGGGAGCAGCCACTGCGCGAGCGCGGCGAGGGCCGGCCGCACGGCCGGCAGCGCGACGGCGGCCGTGACGAGCCGGTAATCGGGCTCGGTGATCACGTGCCGGCCTTCCTGCTCCGCCCGGTGCCGACCAAGGTCAGCGCCTGATCCAGCCCGAGCCCCGGGGACCGCGTCCGTGCAGACGATCTTCGTCATGGTCAAATGCGAGCTCGGCCGCTCCTATGAGGTGGCCGACGCCGCGGTGCAGAGCATCCAGGAGGTCTCGGAGGTCTATTCGGTCTCCGGCCAGTACGACCTGATCATGAAGTTCCACCTCGATGCCGCGGTCGATATCGGCCGCTTTGTCAATCATGCGGTGCAGACCCTGCCGGGGGTGAAGGACACCTTTACGCTGATCACGTTCAAGGCGTTCGCTTGAGCGATCGGCGGGAGGCAGCGGCACGGCCGGCCGATCACCTCGATCCGGATGCTCACCTGGACGACGCGGCGATTCAGATCGTCGAGCGGCGGCTGGTCCATAAGGGCTTTTTCGGTTTCGAGGTGCTGCGGCTCCGCCATCGTCGCTTCGACGGGACGATGAGCGAGGTCGTCACCCGTGAGGTCCTGCACATCCCGGGTGCGGCTGCCGTCCTGCCCTACGATCCGCTCACCGACCGGGTGGTGCTGATCGAGCAGCTGCGCGCCGGTGCGCTCGCCCACCGCGAGGGGCCGTGGCTCCTGGAGACCGTGGCCGGGCTCCTGGAGCCGGGCGAGGATCCGGCCAACGCCGCCCGCCGCGAGATCGTCGAGGAGGCGGGGCTCGAGGCGAAGCGCCTGGAGCGCGTGGGCGTCTACATCGCCTCCCCCGGTGCCGTCACCGAGCGTGCGACCGTCTTCATCGCCGAGGTTGACAGCAGCAAGGCCGGCGGCGTGCACGGCCTCGCCAGCGAGAGCGAGGATATCAAGAGCCACCTCTTGGAGCGCCAGACCGCGTTTGCCTGGCTCGAGGAGGGGCGGATCGTCGCCGCCAACGCGGTCGTGGCACTCCGCTGGCTGCAGGTCCACGGTGAGGCCTTGCGTCGCCGCTGGCTTGCGGCCCCGGCCGCGGACGCCTAGGTCTGGGGCAGAGAGCGGGACGACGAGAGGGTTCGGGTCATGCAGGCACGCATCTATCAGCCGGCCAAGACGGCGGTGCAGTCGGGCCGGCGCAAGACCAAGGAGTGGCTGGTCGAGTTCGAGCCCCGCTCGCGCAAGGAGGCCGACCGGCTGATCGGCTGGGTCGGCTCCGACGACACCGACCAGCAGATTCGCCTGCGCTTTCCGACCAAGGAGGCGGCGATCGCATTCTGCCAGCGCGAGGGCCTGACCTTCCAGCTCTTCGAGCCGCACCAGCGCGTCGTCCGCCCCAAGGCCTATGCGGACAATTTCATCCACAAGAGCTGACCGGCGACGCCCGAATTCCCCAAGGCCACGGGCTCTGCTATAACGCCCGCGCGCAGCGCCCTTAGCTCAGCCGGATAGAGCATCTGCCTTCTAAGCAGAGGGTCGCAGGTTCGAGTCCTGCAGGGCGCGCCAATTTTTCAGCCAAATGAGCAGCTAAGTCGACACGGCCAAGCGCCGTACACAGGTCCGCGATACTTTGTCCGCTCCGTGTCCGCAATCCGTGCACATTGCGGGCCGGTACAGGCCAAGGCGAGTTGTGTCGCCTAGGCTTGTCGCAGCACCGTGGAATCTCATACGGGGATCGCTTTAGATGCTCGACTATGCGCTCGGCCGCTATCGCAGCGGGGTCGAGGGGCTCTGAGGCGCAGAGTGCGTCTCGGCGATGATCCGCCACCAGATGGACCTTAGATCTCCCGGCGCGAGATCGGATCATCGAGGCGGCAGGAGGTAGTCCTGCATTTGGCAAAGACAGTGCCTCAGGATTGACGAACCGTTGGCTTGGCGTACTGTCGTGCTGCGTCCCATATTGCCGCAGTGGTAGGCCATACGTTCCTCTTAACAGAATCAGGCGGTATCGCGTATAGTACCATGGATACAAGGAAGCTGGCCAAGCTGAAGGGCGAACTGAAATCCAAGCGTCGCTCGCCGCAAAAGGCGAAGGATCTTGAGTCATTCGCGAAAAAGTTGGGGCGAGAGCTTATGGGCAAACGGGGCAAGGAGCCGGTATGGGTAAGTCGCGAGTTCCGACTACCGCCAGTTTCGATACCGCACCACGGTGGCCGAGACATGGCCATCGGTACGAAGAACGCCATTCTAGATCAGCTCGAGGAAGACATTCTCGAATGGGAACAACGGTTGAGCGGGGATGATGATGCCGGCTAGAAGCAAATCCAGCAGCGGGCCATTCGACGCAGGCGAGTATCTGAAGCGCCCCTATGGCCGTCTCGTGACGCCGGAGAACGACGGGACGTTTCGCGCGGAGATACGTGAGTTTCCTGGCTGCCTGGCAACAGGAGACACGCCCGACGCAGCGCTTTCGGCGCTAGAGGACGCCGCCCTGAATTGGCTGGAGGCGAGCCACGAAATCGGGCTGGCCATTCCAGAACCGGCGGGTGCTATCGAGTACAGCGGTAAGTTCGTAGTTCGCTTGCCCAAGTCTCTTCATAAGAAAGCTTCTTTCGCTGCTGAAAAAGACGGAGTTAGTTTAAATATGCTCGTTGTAAATGCAATCGCAGAACATATTGGAACTAGAGAGACTAAGCCTTCGAATATAATTCTTACCCAGATACTTCTTACGCAAGAGCCTCTTTTGCAACCCGAGCAAGTGTACCCGAACTTGAATTGGCGGCTTTCTCGTAGTATTGATGCTGCCAACAAAGTATTTACGCACAAAACGATTAACGTCTCTACCGCTGGAAATGAAAACGGCGAGCAAGACCATGCCTGATGTAAATCAATACACATGGGATCATAGAGAACTCCTGGATCTATTGGCGAAGGCGGCGAACTTGAACGAAGGGCGATGGATGCTTTCGGTTAATTTTAATATGACGCCCGGCAATTTTGGACCGAGTGATAAAGAGATCATACCGGGAATACTTGTTGGCGTAGCGCGTATCGGGCTACAACGAGCCGACAAGAACGCACCAGAAGCGTTGGTCATCGACGCAGCTGACATTCGACCAGCAGCAGAAAGAAAGCGACCGCCTAGGGGAAAGGATTGAGGGTGACCAATCCTCGAACGGCGCGACGTATGACCAGATCTCTGAGGCGGTGAACATGGCTCGGCAAACGGTGACCGACTGGACGAAGGATTTTGCTGAAAAATTCGGTCCCTGAGTCTTGGCAAGATCGTCCGATCTCGAGCCGCAATTCGCGATTTCGCCATTCCACCCGCAGATAATTCTCCAGGAGCAGCCGCTCGTCCTCTCGGTCGCGCTCTTGCGGCGTCGTCACGCGGCCCTTGGCCTCGCGGCTGGTCTAGACCAGTGCAGCGCATTCAGCCTCGCCAGCTCGGCAGAGAACGGCCCTGCCATCGTAGCCTTCGGCTGAAGAGCCTCGCCCCTGGGTGACGCGAGAAACTGCGACACGAAATAGCCCACGGGCAACAGCCCGTGTGCCGTCTCGCAGTAGCCGTCGCCGTCCAACGCACCTCGCTCGAGCAGCAGTGCCGTTGCGGCCTCCAACAGTCGCGGATTGATGCCCACCGCCACCAGCTCGCGCCGGCACGCCTGACGGCTGCCCAACCGCGAAGCCTTTGCTCGCAACCGCTCGCTCTTCTGCCGAAACTCTGCAAGCCCGCCCTCGTGCCCGTCGATCAGCACCGCGATGTCGTGGTCCAATTACCAGCGGCCGTCAGCACCCTGCACATACGAACCGCGCTCGGCCTCAGCCGAAGCTCGCCTGCCGGCCCGGCCCCACCGCTGTCGCGACCACGTCGCCGACGATCAGGAGGGCCGGGCCTTCGATCGGGGTGGCGGCGACGAGGTCGGGGAGGGTGGCGAGGGTGCCGGTGATGTGGCGGCTTTCGGGGCGGGTGGCGCTTTCGACGAGGCAGGCGGCAAGGTCGGGGCTGAGGCCGTTGTCGATCAGGCCCTGGCAGATCGCCCCTGTCGTGTAGTGGCTCATGTAGATGACCAGGGTCTGGCGCGGCCGGCAGAGGGCCGGCCAGTCGAGGTCGAGGGTGCCGTCCTGGCGGTGGCCCGTGGTGATCACCAGGGTCTGGGCGAGATCGCGATGGGTGAGCGAGAGCAGGCGCTCGGCGGCACTGCCGGAGGCGGCGGTGACGCCGGGCACGACCTCGACCCGGATGCCGGCGGCGATGAGGCTCGCGATCTCCTCGCCAGCGCGGCCGAAGATGAGCGGATCGCCGCCCTTGAGGCGAACGACGTCGAGGCCGCGCCGGGCGCGGTCGATCATCAGCTCGTGGATCGCGGTCTGCGGCATCCGGTGGCGGGCGCGCCTTTTGCCGACGAAGATCCGCTCGGCGTCCGGCCGGCAGAGGTCGAGCACGCCCTCGCCGATCAGCCGGTCGTAGAGGACGACGTCGGCGGCGGCGAGCAGGCGGGCGGCCTTGAGGGTCAGGAGCTCGGGATCACCGGGCCCGGCGCCGACGAGATGGACACGGCCGGACGACAGCTCGGGCTCGGGCAATGCTGCTATCCTCGCTTGAGTTCGCTGCCGCCAACCTTGCCGAAACGGCTGGGATGTCAACGCGCTTCAGCTTCTCAGTTCCAGAGCGTCTGCAGCGAGGGCACCAGGCTGAGCAGGGTCGGCAGCAGCATGGCGCCGAGCTGCCGCAGCTGGTCGAAGGGCAGGGTTGCGAGGCCCTGCGCCTTCAGCCACTCGCCGGTCGCCGCCGGTGTGGTGGTCGAGGCATCGGCGAGGTCGGCGATGCGGCGGCGGAGCAGCAGGGCCGGCGGCAAATAGAGCGAGGCGAGGCCGAGGCTGTAGCCGACACCCTGGACCAGTGCGTTGCCGAGGAGGAGCTCGCGATAGGCGTCCTGCGTCGCCTTGTCCGCCAGATAGGGCAGTGGCCAGTGCATCCAGGCGAGCATGGCGACGATGGCGAGGACGTAGACGATGGTCGCCTGCTGGAGGAGGGCATGCTGGCGGGCAACGGCATCGGCGAGTTGCGCCGCTTCGCGGTCGAGGGGCAGCGGGTGCCGTGGGCGGGCCAGGGTCAGGGCGAGGCCGGCGCCGACCAGGGTCAGGGCGATGGTGCCGAGGACCTTGACGGCATCGAGGCCGAGGTCGAGGAGGTGAAGGACGGGGTCCATGCCGGTGCCGGCGGGGAGAGTGGAAAAAAGGTGGCGAAAGAGGCGGGCGTCGGCCTCGCCGGCGACACGCCCCATGGCGTCGTACCAGCGGACCTCGTTTCTGGGACCCACGGTTTCGGCGGCGATCACGAGCGCGATGACCACGAGGATGATGGCGGCAATCGCGCTCCGGTCGCGGGCGAGTGGCAGGCGCCAGAGGCCGAGGGCGGTGCTGGCGGCGACCGCGGTCGAGGCGGCGGCCGCGAGCAGGAAGGCTGCCACCCAGAAGCTGCGGTGGCGGGCCTCGGCCGCGGCGACGCTCGGGAACTCGGCGGCGGCGATGATCGCGAAGGTGACGTCGTCGCGCCGCGTGGCGTCGAGGACGAGATACATCAGGACCAGCACGCCGAGGGGGACGAACGCCAAGAGCCAGTAGCGGCGGTCGAGGACGAGCGGGATGGGCCCCGCCGTCGCCGCGGCCGGTGCTGCCGACGGCATCGCTGCGGGGCTCAGACCGTCACCCAGCCGCCGGTCTGCTCGGAGGCGAAAAGCGCATCGAGCACGCGCATATTGTGGATGGACTCCTCCATCGTCATGGCGAGCGGGCCCTGGCCGCGCACCGCACGCGAAAACATCTCGCCCTGCAGGCGGTACTGGTTGGAGACCGGGAACTCGATCACCTCCTCGCCGCCGCCGAAGAGATCGCGGCCGTCGTCGACGGTGATCCGGGTCGGCCGGTCGGGCGGGGCGTTGCAGGGGATCTCGACGGTCAGCCGGCCCCTGGTGCCGAGGACGGTGAAGCGCTGGGTCAGGGCGAGCTGGGTCGAGGTGGTCCAGGCTGACTGCCGACCATCACCGAAATCGAAGAGGGCCGAGGCCAGCCGGTCGATGCCGAAATGGTGGTCGCGCTCGACCAGGGCCACGACGCGCCGGGGCTCGGCGCCCAGCATCCAGCGGCTCATCAGGGTCATGTAGCAGCCGATATCCATGATCCCGCCGCCGCCGATATCGGCCTTGTTGCGGACGTTCTCGGGATCGACATTGTGGTAGCTGAAGATGCCAAAGGCCGCCCTCGCCTCGCCGATCCGGTCCGCCTCGATCAGCTCCCTGGCCTTCAGCCATTGCGGGTGGCATTTGACCATGAAGGCTTCCTGGATGAGCTTGCCCGAGCCGTTGCGGGCCTCGATCAGGGTTGCCGCCTCGTGCGCGTTCATGCCCAAGGGCTTCTCGCAGAGCACGTGCTTGCCGGCTTCGAGTGCTTTCTTGCTCCATTCGACGTGGAGGTGGTTGGGCAAGGGGATGTAGACGGCCTCGATCTCGGGATCGGCGAGGAGCGCCTCGTAGGAGCCGTAGGCCCTGGCGATGCCGAGTTCCCGACGGGCGGCCTCCGCCCGGGCGGCGTCGCGCGAGGCGATGGCCACGATCGCGATGCCATCGCTTTCCTGCATCGCCGGGATCACCTTCTCCATGCCGATCTTGGCGACCCCGATGATCCCCCATTTGACGGGCTGCATGATGCTTCTCCCCTGCTGCTTGGCCAGCCGTACCGCAGTCCTAGGAGCCGGCCGGGCGCCGGGCAAGCAGCGGCTGTGTGCGCTGGTCGTGCGGCTCTTGCCGGCGGTGGTTCAGCTGTCGCGGCTGGCCGTCGCTTCCAGCTCGGCGAGCGAGCGCAGGCCGCGGTCGCGGAAGACGCGATCCAGGCCTTCCATGATCAGGGTGTGCATCTTCTCGCGCTCGTCGAAGGCGAGGCGGCGGAGCTGCTCGTAGACGGGGATCGGCAGATAGACGGTCTGCTGCTTGATCGGCCGGTTGTTGATGGTGCGCTTGGGGACGGCCAAGGGCTTCTGCCGGGGGCGCAGCGGGGTCGGCTCGACCGGCTCGGGCAGCTCGAGCAGGGCTTCAAGCGATGTTCTTTTGCGCACCATCGGTCATCTTCTCCAGTTTCTTGGTGAGCCAGGCCCAGAGCTCGCTGATCTCTTGTGCCGCCTTGCCGCCCGGCTCGAACTCGTGCACCCCGAGCCCGGCGCCTTGCGCGTCTTGAAAGACGCTGCGCGAGACGACGGTGACCGGCGCCACCGGCCCGAGCACGGCGAGGCCGATCTCCGCTTCCTTGATGCGAAAGCCGCGGGGTGGGGTCTGGCTCAGGATGAAGGCCGCGGGCTTGGCCAGGCGCTTGATCGTGGCGATGGTGGCCGGCGTCGCCTTCATGTCGGCCGGGGTCGGCCGGCAGGGGACGAGGCAGAAATCGCTGAGCCGGATGGCGGCTGCGACCGAGGGCTCGTCGCGGCCCGGGGTGTCGATGAAGACATGGCTGAAGCCCTGCCGCCGGGCGGCGGCGATCGCCCCTTCGAGCTCCCCTGCCCCGAGCTTGACCAGCTTCGGGCTCGCGGCCTCGCGGTCGTGGTACCAGGCCTCGGCCGAGGCCTGCGGGTCCATGTCCAGGATCAGGCAGCGGGCACCCTCGGCCTCGGCCGCGACCGCGAGATTGACGCAAAGTGTGGTCTTGCCGCTGCCGCCCTTCTGGGTGACGAAGGCGATGACGTTCATGGGGCCCTTGTCCCGGGGCTGCGTGTCCTGCCGTCGTGCGCGTATAGTGGCTCACTGGTAGAAAGCCTACACCGCCTCGGACCCGCTTCACAAGCCGGGTGAAGGAGGTCGGCTAAGAGTCTGCCGCACTATGGCGCTTGCGCCACGCGGCAGCTTTCAGAGCAGCCAGTGGATGGGCAGGAGGGCCGCGAACCCGGCGCCGAGCCAGCGCAGCAGGCCGGCGCCGGGTTCGCGATCGTGGCGGATGTCGCCCTCGGGCGTCGTCTCGATCCAGGCGAGGCGGCTCTTCTCCCCGATCTCGACCCGGTAGGCGTAATCGGCGAGATGCTGGTCGAAGAACCGGTGCAGCGTTTCGGCCAAGGCCGGGCTCTCGATGACGATGCCCATCTCGGTATTGAGCCAGGCCGAGCGCTGGTCGAGATTGAGCGAGCCGACGAACAGTCGCTTGCCGTCGATGGCGGCGGCCTTGGCATGCAGCGTGCCGCCCGAGCCCGGTGGCCCGGGGGCGGGCTCGCCGAAATGGGGATCGGCACTCGCGGCCTTCATCTCCCAGACCTCGACGCCGGCGAGCAGCAGCGGGCGCCTGCGGATCAGGTGGCCGGCATGGGCGATCGGCACGTCGATCCCGGCCAAGGAGTTGGTGAGGATGCGGATCTCGACGCCGCGCTCCACCCATTGGCCGAAGACGTCGATCCAGGGCCGGCTCATGCCGAGATAGGCCGAGACGATGTCGAGCTGGTCCTCCGGCACCCGCATGCTGGCGAGCAGGTTGGGGATGACGAGGTCCGGTGCGAGCCCGTCGATGCCGGCGATCTTCTCGGGCGGATCGACGAGGAGCCGGGCCCGCGCCCAGGTGAGCTCCAGCGCTGCGAGGGGGGCTGCCAGGAGCTCGCGATCGAGGCTCCCGAGATAGGCGGCAACGTCCGCGGTCTCGACCTCGGTCGCAAAGCGGTGGGCGAGGTAGGCCGGGGTCGGCGCCAGCCAGGGGCGGATGATGCTCGCTGCCGGATAGGCGTGCGCGCTGTTCCAGTAGGCGTCGAACTGGGTCGAAAGCTCGGCCACGATCGGGCCGACCGCCAGAAGATCGAGATCCGCGAAGCCGCCCTCGCTGACGAGGCCCACGTAGCCGTTGCCGATATTGCGCCCGCCGGCGGTGGCGACGCTGCCGTCGGCGGTGAAGGACTTGTTGTGCATCCGCTGATTGCTGCCGTGAAAATCGAGGATGAGATCGACGAGGCGCATGTAGCGGTTGGGGAACGGGTTGAAGAGCCGGACCTCGATCGAGGGGTGCGCGTCGAGCTGCAGGAGGGCCCGATCGAGGCCCACCGTGTGCAGATCGTCGAGCAGCAGCCGGACGCGCACGCCGCGTTCGGCGGCGTCGTAGATGGCGCGAAAGAGCAGCCAGCCGGCAGTGTCGTCGTGCCAGCTATAGTATTGCAGATCGAGCGTGCGTTCGGCGCTGGCCGCGAGACCGAGCTGGGCCGCAAAGCCAGTGCGCGGGTTGCCCAGCAGGTGAAAGCCGGAAAGCTCGGGATCGGCCGGGCGCAACGCCATGGCCTCGCGGCCGAGTGCCGTCGTCTCGGGCGCGGGATAGGCGTAGCTCGGCGCCCGCTCGAGCGGCGGCAGGCTGCCGGTGCAGGCGGCGAGCAGCAGGACCAGGACGAGCGCCAGGCACCTGCCGGCGCGCGCGCAAGGTCGGAAACGCCGAGCCTGCAGTGTCATCGGCCCTTTTGATCGGTGCAGCATCGCCCCCGCCAGCCATTCTAGCCGCGCCCCCGGCACCGGCAAGCGGGCTCTCAGAGCAGCCAGTCGAGTGGCAGGATGGCGAAGATGCCGGCTCCCAGCCAGCGCAGCAGACCCGCCTCCGGCTCGCCATCGTGGACGATCGTCCCCTCGGGGGTGGCCTGGAGCCAGTTCAGCCGCCCATCCGCCCCGATCACCACGCGATAGGCATGCGCCTCCAGCCGCTCGTCGAACATCCGGTGCAGGGCCTGGGCGAGCTCGGGGTTGTCGACGACGATGCCCATCTCGGTGTTGAGCCAGGCCGAGCGCTGGTCGAGATTGAGCGAGCCGACGAACAGTCGCTTGCCGTCGATCGCCGCCGCCTTGGCGTGCGGGGTCGCAGCCGAGCTGGCAAAGCCCCGCGTCTCGTCGCCGAGATGCGGATCGACGGCACTCGCCTTGAGCTCGAAGAGCTGGACGCCGCCGCGCAGCAGACCGCGGCGGCGGACGACATAGCCCGCATGCGCGATGCCGGGATCGTTGGCGGCGAGCGAGTTGGTGAGGATGCGCAGGTCCACGCCGCGCTGGGCCCAGGCCACGAAGACGCTGGCCCAGGCGGCGCCACCCGCCGATGACGAAATAGGGGGTGACGATGTCGAGCCTCTGCTGCGGCACGCCCATCGCCGCCATGAGTTCGGGGATCATCCGCTCGTCGCTGGCGAAACGGCCGACGGCGATCTTGTTGGGCGGATCGTAGATCAGCCGGGCCCGGCCCCAGCGCAGCGGCAGGATGCCGAGCGGATCGGCACGGACCGTCTCATTGAGCGTCGCGACATAGTCGAGGCTGGCGTCGCCGGCGAGCCGGAGTGCTGTCCGACTTTGCAGATAGTCGCCGGGCGGCTCACGGTACGGGCGGATGAGAACGCTCGTCGGGACGGCGAACCGGCTGTTCCAGAACTGGTCGAACTGGGCCGAGACATCGCCCGCGACCGGGCCGATCGCGAGCACGTCGAGATCGGCGAAGGTCACCTTCGCCCCTTCGCCGTGACAGGAATCGCCGATATTGCGCCCGCCGAGCACCGTCGCCTGGTTGTCGGCGATGAATGCCTTGTTGTGCATCCGCCGGTTGCTGCCGAGGAAGTCGCGGGCGACGTCGAGAAACCGCAATTGGCGGTTGGGAAAGGGGTTGAAGACACGCACCTCGATCAGCGGATGCGCGTCGAGGGCCGCGAGCACCCAGCCCTTGCCCGCGGTGTTCAGGTCGTCGAGGAGGAGGCGGACCCTCACACCGCGCTCGGCCGCGGCCCAGACGGCGTGGATCAAGAGCCAGCCGGTGGTGTCGGTGTGCCAGTCATAATAGTGCAGGTCGAGCGAGAGCTCGGCGGCGTCGGCGAGGCCGAGCAGCGTCGCGAAGGCGCGGCGCGGGTTGCCGAAGAGGTGCACGCCCGAGCGACCCGGGTGGTCGGCGGCGAGCGCTGTTACCGCCCGGCCGAGCGGCGTGTTCTCGGTCGCGGTGACGGCGAAGCTCGGTGGTGGGTCGGCATCGGGCAGCCGGGCGCAGGCGACGAGAACCAAGCAGAGGCTGCCGAAGGCCAGGACCCGCCAGGCTGCAGCCGACCGGACCATGCCCAGCCGTCGCCTCCCCCGCCGACCGGCCCGCCCTTGTCCGGTCCGTCTTCGCTCGGGATATCGGCGGCAAAGCGCAGCTCGGGCAACGGCCGCACCACCCGGATCGCCTCGGCATAGAGCGGGTCCGCCTTGTAGGCGTCGAGGGCGGTGCTGTCGGCGAACGCGCCGTAGACGACGATCTGGATCTCGTTGCCGAGCTGATCGCAGGCGAGATTGCGCCGGACCTCGAGCCGGGCTGCGGCCGCGATCCGCTCGAGCGGCTTCAGCCCCGCCTCGAGCCGCGCGAGATCGGCCGGATCCTTGGCCGAGAAGAAGTCGATGTGGCGGATCATCCGGCTCAGTAGCCCAGCGCCAGACCGTCCTTGCGCGGATCCGAGCCGCCGATCAGCACGCCACGGTCGTGATCGACGACGATCAGCTGTCCGCCACCCCAGGGGGCCGCGGCATCGGTCGGCGCGTGGCCTTTGTGGCGCAGTGCCTCGACGGTCGCCGCCGGCACGCCGCTTTCGACCAGGAGCGGGCCCGGATAGGCCATGACCCGTGGCGCATCGAGGGCTTCCTGCGGGTCCATGCCGTAGTCCAGCATGTTGACCATGAGGCGGCTGTGGCCCACGGGCTGGTAGTCGCCGCCCATCACCCCGAAGGTGGCCCAGAGCCGCTCATCCTTGAAGGCGAGGCCCGGGATGATGGTGTGCATCGGCCGCTTGCGCGGGGCGAGCGCGTTGAGGTGGTCGGTCTCGAGGCTGAAGGCGCGGCCGCGATTGTGAAAGACGACCCCGGTCTCCGGGCAGACCAGGCCCGAGCCGAAGCTGTCATAGACCGAGTTGATGAAGGAACACGCATTGCCGTCCCGGTCGACCACGGTGAGATAGACGGTCTCCTTATGCTCGGGCAGGGGGTGCTCGGGCAGCAGCGGCGGCGGCAGGTCGGCCATGGCACGGAAAGGATCGATCCTCGAGGCGAGCTCGCGCGCGTAGGCCTTGGACAACAGGCGCTCCATCGGGATGTCGCGCTGGCGCGGGTCGGCGATCGCGGCGTCACGGTCGCGAAAGGCGAGCCGCGTGACCTCGGCCTCGAGGTGCAGCCGCTCGGCACCGTTGGGGTCGAGGCCCTCGAGCTCCAGGCATTCGAGGATCTGCAGCATCAAAAGCGCGATCACGCCCTGGCCGTTGGGTGGGCATTCGAAGACCCGCACCCCTTTGTAGCTGGCACTGACCGGCTCGACCCACTCGGGCTGGAAATCGGCGAAATCGGCCTCGGTGTGCAGGCCGCCGAACGCTTTCAGGCTGGCCACCATGGCGTGGGCGATCGGCCCCTCGTAGAACGCGTCGGCACCCCGCTCGGCGATGCTCTCGAGCGTCGCCGCGAGTGTGGCAAAGCGCATCCGGTCACCGACCGCGGGCGGCTTGCCCCCGGGCAGATAGAGATCACGCCCGGCCGCACTCCGCTCCAGCCGCCAGGCCGCCCGGTGCCAGTCGAAGGCGACCCTGGGATGGACCGGAAAACCGTCCCGGGCGAAGCGGATCGCCGGCTGCAGGAGTTCGTCCAGCCCCTTCTTGCCGCGCTTTTCCAGGAGCATCTGCCAGGCGCGAACGGCCCCCGGCACGGTGACACTGTGCGCCCCGCCGTCGGGCATCTCGCTGAAACCGTAGGTCCGCAGCCTGTCGGCCGAGAGTGCGGCCGGTGCCCAGCCCGAGCCGTTCAAGGCATCGACCCCGCCGCCGGCCGGTGCATAGAGCACCCAGCAATCGCCGCCGATCCCGGTCATCTGCGGCTCGACCACGCATTGCACGGCGCAAGCGGCAACCGCAGCATCGGCCGCGGTGCCGCCGTCGCGCAGCACGTCGAGCGCGGTGAGCGTGGCGAGCGGGTGCGAGGTGGCGGCCATGGCCGAGGTGGCGAGGGCCGGCGAGCGGCCGGGCAGCTGAAAGTCACGCATGGAACGGTTCTCCTGCTGCCCCGCCGCTAGTGGCTAGTCTCTAACACTTGATGCCCTCGCTTGACGGCGGCGATGATG
>DAIRDJ010000085.1:0-16396 GCA_036796215.1 Geminicoccaceae bacterium | reverse complement strand
GCGTCGTGGGCGGCCAGGGCCTCGAACTTGTTGGGGGCGGTCTCGAAGGGCAGGCCCGTGATCCGCGCCACCGCCTCGGCGAAGGCGGTATCGAAGCCCTTCTTGCAGTTGAGCCCGGTGCCGACGGCGGTGCCACCCTGGGCGAGTTGGCGGATGCGCGGCAGCGTCGCCTCGATCCGGGCGATGCCGTAGGTCAGCTGCTGGACGTAGCCGCTGAACTCCTGGCCGAGCGTCAGGGGTGTCGCGTCCTGCAGATGGGTGCGGCCGATCTTGATGATATCGGCGAACGCCTCCGCCTTCGCGGCCAGCGCATTCTTCAGGTGCTCGAGCGCCGGCAGCAGGCGGTGATAGACCTCCTCGCATGCGGCGATATGCATCGCGGTCGGGAAGGCGTCGTTCGAGGATTGGCTGCGATTGACGTGATCGTTGGGGTGGACGAGGGACTTCTGGCCGCGCTCGCCGCCGAGGAGCTCGGTGGCGCGGTTGGCGATCACCTCGTTGGCGTTCATGTTGGATTGGGTACCGGAGCCGGTCTGCCAGACGACGAGCGGAAAGTGGTCGTCGAGCTTGCCGTCGATGACCTCGCCCGCGGCCTCGACGATGGCATCGGCGAGCTTCGCCTCGAGCGAGCCCTGCGCCTTGTTGACCTCGGCAGCGGCGCGCTTGACCACACCGAGCGCACGCACGAGCGGCAGCGGCATCCGCTCGCCACCGATCTTGAAGTTCATCAGGCTGCGCTGGGTCTGCGCTCCCCAATAGCGCGAGGCCTCGACCTCGACCGGCCCGAACGTGTCCGTCTCGATCCGCACCTGTGCCGTCATGATTGGTCCCCCCATCCAGCAAGCGGCCCTCAACGGACGGGATGCAGCGACGGCCGACCGCTGTCAACCGGCCGCGGCGACGCGCCCGGGTCCGCCGCCGTCAGCCGCGGTGCGCGACGACCTTCCCGGCTCCCTGTCGTCGTCGCTTCATGTTGGTGAGGTCCGAAGCGGAGACGAGGGTTGGCCGGGCGCCTGCCGCTCGGTGGCCCGCTCGTCCCGGTCATCGCAGCCGAGTGGTCACCCAGACGGTTCTCCGCACATTTTCACGTGCCCTGAGGCGGCGGACGGCCGTGCTGCACGGCAGCCCGATCGTGTCGGCCGGATCAGCCGCGGGCGAGCCGGAAGCGCGTGCGGACCAACAGCCGAAGGTAACGATGCTCGGGCTACGGCTCAGCCGGTGCCGGCGGGTGGCTATTTCTTGCGAAATCGATCGAGGGTGACGATCTCGGCACCGTCGCCGTGCCGGGCGGTGTGGTCGCCGCTTTCATCGTTCTCGACCGGGCGAGGCCTGGCGCCGGTCTTGGCCGCGAGCGGCAAAGATGCCGGCTCACTCACCTCGCCGGCCGCCTCGTTGCCCAGCGTGAACTGCAAGCCGAATTCGACGCCGGGATCGGCGAAGACGCGCAATGCCTCGAAGGGAACGATCAGCCGCTCGTGCCGATCGTTGAAGCTCAAGGTAACGCCGAAGCCGTCGTCGCCGACATCGAGGTCCCAGAATTGATGCTGCAGGACAATCGTCATCTCGGCGGGATAGCGGGCGCGCAGGTAATCGGGGATCTCGACGCCGGGATGGTCGGTGCGGAAGGTCACATAAAAATGATGCGGCGGTGGCACCTCGCCGGCAGCGAACAGCCGCAGCACGTTACGCACAACGGTGCGCAACGCCACCTCAACCATCTGGCCGTAGTCGATTCTTTGCCGCCGCATGTGGCCTTCGCCGCGTTCGGGCACCTCGCTGGTGCCACGGTTGATCGAGACCGAGCGATCAAGCCAGCCCGTGAGGTCGCTTGAAAGCCCTGCTCTAACGATAGCCGAGATGCCGAATTGCGCAAGTTGGGGGGCTTCTGTTGCCCGGCGCCCCCCGGGCCGCGCCGGGGCACCGAAGTGCTCCGGACTTTTCGGCAGGATTCTGTTGCCCGGCCCCTGCCAGCCGCGCTTACCTAAAGATTAGGCAGCGAGAGCCATACGGTTGTCGTTGGCACTTGTCATGATGGTCCGGTAACGGCGGTACCATGCCGGGCAAAAACCACCCCTTTACCACGCTCGTCGAGCCTATTTCGCCCCCAGTGATCCCGTTCCACGCCCGACAACCAGACAATGGGCGGCGATGGGTTTGGTGGAGGCGCCGGGTACTGCCCCCGGGTCCGATACGCTTATGCCGAGTGGCGTTTATCACCATAGCCGGATATCTCCGGCACCCCTTATATAGCCGCTAGACGCGCACGCTTAAAGGGGCGAGGTGTACGGCTCGCCGATCGCGACCCATCAGCATAGCATGGTGCACAACATGACCCTGTCCGCCGACGCCCTGGCCGAGATCGCTGAGCTTCGGGCGACCGAGCAGTCGACCCGCCGGGCGGTGGTCCCGGCGCTCGAGGCCATCCTCTTCGAACCCTGGCCGGTGCTCGACCAGGGCTTCATCCGCGTGGTCGACTACATGGGCGACGATGCCGCCGTCGTGCAGGCGGCCCGGGTTTCCTACGGCAAGGGCACCAAGCAGGTCTCGACCGACCAGGGCCTCATCAACTACCTGATGCGGCACCGGCACACGACGCCGTTCGAGATGTGCGAGATCAAGCTGCACGTGAAGCTGCCGATCTTCGTCGCCCGGCAGTGGATCCGCCACCGCACCGCCAGCGTCAACGAATACTCCGCCCGCTACTCGGTGCTCGACGACGGCAGCTACCGGCCCGAGATCGGCCAGCTCGCCGCCCAGGCGGCACACAATCGCCAGGGCCGGGGCGAGCCGCTCGATGCCGAGACCGCAACGGCCGTCCTCGACCGCCTCGATGCCAGCGCCGAAGCGGCCGAAGCAACCTATCACTGGCTCCTCGGCGATACCGAGAACGGCCCCGGGCTCAGCCGCGAGCTCGCCCGCATGGTGCTGCCGCTCGCCGCCTATACCCAATGGTACTGGAAGATCGATCTGCACAACCTCTTGCATTTCATCGCCCTGCGCGCCGATCCGCATGCCCAGTACGAGATCCGCGCCTACGCCGACGTCTTGACGCAGATCGTCGAGAGATGGGTGCCGACCACTGCCGCCGCCTTTCGCGACTATCGGCTCGAGGGTGCCGCACTCTCCGGCAGGGGGCTCGACGTGGTCAGGCGGCTGCTCCACGGCGAGCCGGTGGACGCAGCTTCAAGCGGTCTCGGTGCGCGCGAATGGCGCGAATTGCAGGCGCTGCTCGCACTGCCGGACGACAGCTGAAGCGGGGTCTCAGCTCTCGACCTTGTCGCCGAGGCAGAGGACCACCATGATCGTCATGGCCGCAGCCGTGCCGATGAGGCCAATATAGATCGCCGCCGCGAAGCCGAAGACGACGACGAGTGCGATGCACAAGACCAGAATGGCCAGTGCCGCCCAACCGGTCTTGCCAAGGCCTTCCGTTTCCGGCATCGCCGAACTCCTTGCCGCTGGGGTCGAGAAATCGCCGATCGCCACCCTCGACCGAAAAAGAGGAGGGATCTACTGAATCGAGCTTAATGCCCGCTGCCGGGTTTGTCAGTCAGCCAATCGGTCACAGCCAATAGGGCGTGCTCGAGCGCTCCTGCAAGCTGCCACAGCGGCGAGGCGGGCGCAAACGCCACACTTCTCGGACTTCTTCTAGAACCGGATTGTCCAAAGCATGTGCGTTCGTTAATGTCCGCGTGAAATCTTTCCTGAGGAGGAGGCGATGCGTCTCTCACGTTTCGGTTTGTTGTCGGCAGGTGCCGTCGTCGTGCTCGCCGGCTGCACAGGTGGGCCCAATTTCGAGGGGTTGGGCGAAAAGTTCCGCAACCGCGGCGCTGCGACCCAGGCCATCGGCCAGGCCGAGGCGGCATCGCCACCCGCCGGTGCCTACGAGGCCGCTGCGTTCGAGTCCTATCTCGGACACGCTCAGTACGAGTTCTACGACATGCAGGATCACACCGACACGATCTTCCACGCCGAGAAGGCGATGGCGGCCGCCGGTGGCCAGCGGGTGATGCCGCAGGATCCGAGTGCGCGCACGCTCACGCCCGAGCACGCCGCCGAGCTCGGCGAGGTCTATCAGCGCTTGATGGCCGCCGTGCAGGGCGAACCGGGACAGCGCCTGCCGGCCACCGCCGGCCGTGCGGTCGGCGACTTCGACTGCTGGGCCGAGCAGCAGGAAGAGAATTTCCAGCCGGACGACATCGCCGCCTGCCGCGATGCGGTTTACGCAGCGCTCGCCGAGCTCGAGGCACCGGTCGATGAAGCCCTGCCCGATCGCATCTCGCTCAGCTCCGACGTGCTGTTCGAGTTCGACAGCGCCGAGATCAAGCCCGAGTTCACCGACGAGATCGACGCCGCGGCCGAGCTGCTGCTCGCCAACCCCGACGTCACGGTGCGCATCGATGGCCACACCGACAATATCGGCACGCTCGAGTACAACCAGGGCCTGTCCGAGCGCCGCGCCGAGGCGGTGGCCGCCTATCTCGAGGCAGCTGGGGTCAGCCTTGACCGGATGACCGTCGCCGGCTTCAGCTTCACCCAGCCCGTGGCCGACAACGCCACACCCGAGGGCCGGGCGCAGAACCGCCGCGTCGAGATCGACCTGATCGATCCGGCCGACTGAGCGCGTAGCGCACCACCTCGATCCGCGGCGACGGCCGGTCGGCAACGACCGGCCGTTCGTCGTTCGGGTGGCAGTGTCGTGGACACACGCCGGTGCGGTGCGCCGGCGAGACGGTTCAGCGTCACACCGGCCTTGGCCGGCAACGGCGGCTCCGCTAGGACCCGCACTGAGGGTCGCCGCCTGCCTGCGGCGAGGCCCATCGCCCGTGCTGTTCAGTGCTGCCGATCGTGCTGAGCCGCCCGGCTGCGGCGAAGAGGGCGCATCCCGGCCCAAGCCGCTGGCCCGAATAGATAGTCCCGACAGGCAGCAAGGACCGCAATGCGGGAGATTCTGACAATTTTCCTCTCGACCGGTCGCGGTCGCGCCTTCGCGGTCGTGGCTTGCCTGGTGGTTGCCAGCATTTTCGAGGGTGTCGGGCTCGCCACCCTGATACCGGTCATCTCGGTCGCGACCAACGCGCCGGAAACCGCCTCGCCGGCCGAACTCGCGTTGCGCGACTTCATGGAGACCATGGGCCTGCCGCTCGAGATCGGCCCGCTGATCATCCTCATGGTCGTGGCCCTCATGCTCAGAGCACTCATGAGCATGGGTGCCATGAGCTTCGTCGGCTACACGGCGGCCGCGGTGTCGGCCGAGTTGCGGCGCGAGGTGGTGGCCAAGCTCATGCAGGTGCGCTGGCGCTACTTCGCCAACCAGCGGATGGGGCGGATCACCAACGCCATCAGCAACGAGGCCAACCGGGCATCACGTGCCTACATGCTGAGTGCGGAGTTCATGGCCCTGGCCGCCCAGGCCGTGGTCATGGCGGTCATCGCCGTCATCATCTCCTGGCAGCTGGCGCTCTTCGCGGCGGTCTTGGGTCTCGGTCTCGTGATCAGCCTCTATGGCCTCGTCAAGGCGAGCAAGCGCGCCGGCCGGCAGCAGACCTTCCGGACCCGCGAGCTCCTCATCTTCCTCTACGATACATTGAATAACCTGAAAGTCATTCGGGCGATGGGTCGTCAGACGCCGTTTGCCAATCTCCTCGACCAGAAGATCAGGCGGGTCCGCAATGCCGTTCGTCGCGAGGTGGTCCTGACCGAGGCCCTCAGCAATCTGCAGCTCGTGGTCATGGCGATCTTTCTCGGCAGCGGGTTCTACGTGCTCTTCACCTATTTCGAGGCGCCGCTTGCCGAGATCATCGTCGCCGGGCTGGTGGTCGCGCGCTCGGTCAACGCGATCGGCAAGCTGCAAAAGGTCTATCAGAAGGCGATGACGCTGGAGAGTGCCTTCATCTCGACGAAGGAGCTGATCGACGAGATCGCTGCCGACCCCGAGATCAAGACCGGCAAGCGCCCGGCTGCTTTCGAACGGGTGATCGAGTTCGAGCAGATTCAGTTCGCGCACGACCAGACTCCCGTCCTCAGGGGCCTGTCGCTGGCGCTCGAGGCGCACAAGCTCACGGTGCTCACCGGCCTTTCGGGCGGCGGCAAGACGACGACGGTCGACATCCTTCTCGGCCTGCACCGGCCCGACCGTGGCCGGATCACGGTCGACGGGATACCGTTCGACGAGCTCGATCTCGACGGCTGGCGCCACCTCGTCGGCTACGTGCCGCAGGATGTCTTCCTGCTGCACGACAGCGTCCGCGCCAATCTGACGCTCGGTGACGACCGCATCGACGAGGCGACGATCTGGTGGTCGCTCGAGCTCGCCGGCATTGCCGGTCTCGTCCGCGATCTCGACGGCGGTCTCGATGCCGTGGTCGGCGAGGGCGGCGGTCGGCTCTCCGGGGGTCAGCGGCAGCGCATCGCCCTCGCCCGTGCGCTCGTCCATCGCCCGCGTCTTCTGATCCTCGACGAGGTCACGAGCGCGCTCGACCCGGCCACCGCTTATGCCGTGGCACGGCAGATCCGGGCGCTGACCGAAGAGACCACGATCCTCACCATCACCCATCGGCCCGAGTTCCTCGAGGTCGCCGATCGGATCTTCAGCGTCGAGAATGGCACCGCCCGCGAGATCGACCGGGCGATGGCCGAGGCGCACTGAGGCGCGGTGCCGTCAGGCCCGCGGATGCGCCGCGGCGTAGAGCCGCGCCAGGCGTTCGGCATCGACGCCGGTATAGCGCTGTGTCGTGCTCAGGCTGCTGTGGCCGAGCAGCTCCTGGATCGAGCGCAGATCGGCCCCACCCGCCAGGAGATGCGTGGCGAAGCTGTGGCGGAGCGCGTGCGGTGTGGCCGTCTCCGGCAGCCCGAGCAGTCGCCTGAGCTCGCGCACCCGTTTTTGCACCACCGCCTGCTGCAGCCGCCCGCCGCGCACGCCGAGAAAGAGGGGGCCGTCGGCCGGCAGGGCGAAGGGGCAGGCGGCGACATAGGTGCTAAGCGCCTCGCCGATGATGGGCAAGAGCGGCACCAGCCGTTCCTTGCGCCCCTTGCCGAGCACCCGGAGTGTGGTCTCACCGGGGCCCGGCAGAGCGCCCCGATCGAGCCCGAGCGCCTCGCCGATCCTGAGACCTGCGCCATAGAGCAGCAGCAGAAGGGCCGTGTCGCGGGCGGTGACCCAGGGCGCCGCGGCGCCGTCGGCGGCTACCGCATCGGTGAGCTCGGTCACCTCGGTCGTTGCCAAGGGTCGCGGCAGCCGCCGACTCGCGCGAGGTGCCCGCATCGCGCGAAGGGCCGGGTTGTGGACCGCAAAGCGGGCATCGAGAAAGTCGAGAAAGCCGCGCACCGCCGCCACGGCCCGCTGCGTCGAGCTCCTGGCATAGCCCTCCTGCAGTCGCCAGGCGAGCCAGCCGCGAAAGCCCGAAGGCTGCAGCTCGCGCAGGCTGGCAAGGCCGACCGGGCCACCCTGGTGCCCGGCGAGGAACTGGACGAAGGCCTGGAGATCCTGGCGATAGCCCGCCTGGGTGCGGGCTGCCGCCCGCTTCTCGTGGGCGAGCCAGGCACACCAGGCGACATAGGCGGCCTCGAGATCGGGCTCGGCAAAGGCCAGCATCGAGGTCCTCCAGCGCGGGTTAACCAACAGGCTCGGGCATGCTAGCACCTGCACCACCCTTGCCAACACCGGCAGCTCGTCTGGCCCCTGGATGACCCCGCCCACCATCGCCGTTCTGCTGCCGATGCCGTTCGGCATGTGCTTCGACTACCGGCTCGATCCGCCGTTCGATGCGAGCCCACCGCCGCTCGGCAGCTATGTCGTCGTCCCCTTCGGACCGCGCCGGCTCGTGGGCGTGGTCTGGGAAGGCGGCTCGGCCAGGCCCGTGGCCACAGCGCGCCTGAAGCCGCTGCTCGGCATCCTCGACCAGCCGCCGCTCGTCATGCCGCTGCGCCGTCTCGTCGAGGCGGTGGCGCGCGAGACCGTGACCCCGCTGGGTGCCGTCCTGCGCCTCGTCCTCAGCACGCCCGCCGCCTTCGAGCCCGAGCCGCTGCAGAGCGTGATCGAGCCCGGGGCATTGCCCGAGAAGGCGACCGCCAAGCAGCAGGCCGTCTTGGAGGCATTGCGCGCGCAGGGCCCGCAAGCCGCCGCCGCCCTGGCCCGCGCCGCCGGGGTCTCGGCCGGCGTCGTCAAGACCATGGTCGACAAGGGCCATCTGGTCGCCCGTGCCATCGAGCCCGAGCTTCCCGCCCCCGCACCCTACATCACCCCCGATGCCGGCCGCCTGACCCCCGACCAGAGCTCTGCCGCTGCCGCCCTCGTTGCCGCCCTCGCGGCGGCCCCGGCGGATGAGATCCTGCTCGAAGGCCGGCCCGGCGCCGGCAAGACGGAGATCTATATCGAGGCCATTGCCGCCACCCTCGCCAAGGGTCGTTCGGTCCTGGTGCTGCTGCCCGAGATCGCGCTTTCCGCCCAATGGCTCAAGCGCTTCGCCGACCGCTTCGGCACTCCGCCCGCCGTCTGGCACTCGGGCCTGACCTCGGCACAACGCCGCCGCACCTGGAAGCTGGCCGCGGCCGGTCGCCTGCCGGTCGTGGTCGGCGCGCGCTCGGCCCTCTTCCTGCCGCTGCCCGATCTCGGTCTCGTCGTCATCGACGAGGAGCACGACACCAGCTTCAAGCAGGAGGACGGCGTCATCTACGATGCCCGGACCGTGGCCCGCCTGCGCGGCCGGCTGCAGGAGGCAGGCCTCGTGATGTGCTCGGCGACACCGTCGCTCGAGACCTTGACCCTCGTCCGTCGGCACATCCGGGTCGAAGGCAGCTTTGCCGCTGTCGCCAAGCCGCGCATCCAGCTCGTCGATCTGCGCCGCGACAAGCCTGCGGCTGGCAGCTTCCTCGGCCCGACGCTGCGTCGGGCGCTGGCCGAGACCCTGGCGCGCGCTGAGCAGGCGATGCTTTTTCTCAATCGCCGCGGCTACGCGCCCTTGACCCTGTGTCGCGCTTGCGGCTTTCGTTTCCGCTGCCCGAACTGTGCCGCCTGGCTGGTGGCGCATCGCTTCGGCGATCGTCTGACCTGCCACCATTGCGGCTACAATCAGCCGCGTGCGCCCTACTGCCCCGAGTGCGGGGCGCTCGACAGCCTCACGGTCGCAGGGCCGGGCGTCGAGCGTGTGCAGGAGGAGGTGCGGAGCCTCTTCCCCGACGCCCGCACCGTTCTGATGACCAGCGACAGCATCACCAGTGCGGCTGCGGCCGATGCGCTCGTGGATGCGATGCTCGAGCGGCGGATCGACATCCTGATCGGCACGCAGCTGATCGCCAAGGGCCACCACTTCCCCGACCTCACCATGGCCGGCGTGGTCGACGCCGATTTCGGCCTCGCCGGCGGCGATCCGCGGGCGGCCGAGCGCAGCTTTCAACTCCTCTACCAGCTCGCCGGCAGGGCCGGTCGCGAGCAGAAGCCCGGCCACGTCCTGATCCAGACCCATCTGCCCGATCATCCGGTGATGCAGGCCCTGGCCAAGGGTGATCGCGAAGCCTTCATGGCCGCCGAATCCGAGGACCGCCGCGATGCCGCGATGCCGCCCTACGGCCGCCTAGCCGCGCTCATCCTTTCCGGTCCGGAAACGGCCATCGTCAAGCGCGAATCCCGCGCCATCGTCAAAGCCGCCCCGACCCACGACGGCTGGCACATCCTGGGCCCGGCACCGGCACCTCTGGCCCTCCTGCGCGGCCGCTACCGCGAGCGCATCCTGATCAAGACCCCGCCCGATCCCGGCCTTCCCGACAAGATCGCGGCCTGGCTCGAAGCGGTGAAGCTCCCGAACGCGGTGCGGCTCCAGGTCGACATCGATCCGCAGAGCTTTTTTTGAGGCTCGCAACTGCAAGTCGATCGGCGATCAAGCAAGCCAATCTTCGAGTGACAGAGCGTCGATCCGCGAGAATTCACGGCTGTTGTTGGTGACGAGGATCATGTTGCGCGCCAAGGCTTGGCCGGCGATCAGCACATCGTAGGCGCCGATTGGACGACCGGCGCGCTTCAGTCGGGCGCGAATGTCACCACCGGCGCGAGCGTCGTCGCGCGTCAGTGGCAGTGGCGGGATTTGCTTCAGGATTCGATCGAAATGGTGGCGGTTGTCTTCCGGGCGCGCGCTGTTGGCCGCACCGAAGTAGAGTTCATGGGCAACGATAGCCGACGTGACCACATTGCCCGGCGTTTTCGCTTCGAGCCGCCTGACAACCGAAGCGCGACGCTGCGGATCGAGCAGGGCGATGACGATGTTGGTGTCGAGCAGGTAGCGCATCAGCGCAAGAGGTCGTCGAGTTCCGGTCGTTCCTGCGCTGGCGGTTGTTCGCGCTCATTCGGGAAGCACTCGGCGTATCGCTCGGCATCGAACGCCGCGAGCTCCTGCTTCAGGAGTGACCAGTCGCGGCGCGGCTTCGGCTGCAGCACGATCGTGTCGCCCTCGCGCGAGATCTCGACCTCGTCGACGTCGATTCGATATTTCTCCGGCAGGCGCACGGCCCGCGACCGTCCAGCAGTGAAAACTCTAGCAACGTCGGCCATCGTCACTCCGCAAGCGTCTTCGTGAAACATAGGCTGCAGAGGTCTCGATTTGCAATAAGTCGCCCGCGGCCATGGCTCGCGTGGCCTGCGCCCTTTCCCACCCCGGCCGGCCTTCACCCCGCTCCCACCCCCATCGGCTGGAAGAGGGCGACCAGATCAGCCTCGTCGAGGCCCAAGGGGCCGCTCGCCTCGCCGTCGAAGAGCGCATCCGCCAGGCCCTGCTTTTTCGCCTGCAGCGTGACGATCGCCTCCTCGACCGAGCCCTCGGCCACGAGGCGATAGACGAAGACCGCCCGGTCCTGGCCGATCCGGTGCGCCCGGTCCATCGCCTGCCGCTCGACCGCCGGGTTCCACCAGGGATCGTAGAGGATCACCGTCTCCGCTGCGGTCAGCGTCAGCCCCACCCCGCCCGCCTTGAGGCTGATGAGGAAGATCGGGGTCTGGCCGGCCTGAAACCGGGTGACCACCGCCTCCCGATCCTTGGTCTCACCGGTGAGCCAGGCATAATCCCAGCCGCGGGCCTGAACATCCGTCTCGATCAGCCGCAGCATCGAGACGAACTGCGAGAAAACGAGGACGCGCCGGCCCTCGGCCAGGAGTGCCTCCAGCATCTCCAAAAGCCGCGCGCGCTTGGCACTCTCGCGGACCTCCTTGCCGGCCTCGACCTTGGGCAGGAGTTCTGGATCGCAGCAGACCTGGCGCAGCTTCAAGAGGGCATCGAGCACCGTGATGCGGCTTGCCGCCAGCCCCCGCCTGGCGATCGCTTCCTGCACACGCGCATCCATCGCGAGGCGGATGCTCTCGTAGAGCCCGCGCTGCGCCTGGCCGAGGCTGACGAGCTCGGTGATCTCGGTCTTGGGCGGCAGCTCGGTCGCGACCTCGCCCTTGGTCCGCCTGAGCACGAAGGGCCGGATCCGGGCATTCAAGACGGCCTGGGCCGCCTGGTCGCCCCGCTTCTCGATCGGGGTCCGAAACGTTGTGTTGAACGCCTTGCGGTTGCCCAAGAGGCCCGGGATCAGCCAGTCGAACAGCGTCCAGAGGTCCTGGAGATTGTTCTCGACGGGGGTGCCGGTCAGGGCCAGGCGGCACCTCGCCTCGACCTTGCGGATATGCTTGGCGGCACTCGAGGCCGGGTTCTTGACCGCCTGCGCCTCGTCGAGGATCGCGAGCTCCCAGGCTTGGGCGAAGAGGGCTTCGTGGTCGCGATGCACGAGGGCATAGGTCGTAATGACCAGATGATGTGCGGCGATTGCCTCGAACTTGGCGTGCCGATCGGCCCCGTGCAGGACCAGGACCCGAAGGTCCGGGGCGAAGCGCAGGGCCTCGCGCCGCCAGGTGCCGACGAGGCTCGTGGGTGCGATCAGGAGGCTCGGTCGATCGCACCCGACAGCGACATGCCGCTCGACCAGGAGGGCCAGGGTCTGCACCGTCTTGCCGAGTCCCATGTCGTCCGCCAGCACCCCGCCGAAGCCGGTCGCCGCCACCGCCCGAAGCCAGCCGAAGCCGGTCTTCTGGTAGGGGCGAAGCTCGGCCCGCAGGGCCTGGGGCGGCTCGGCCAAGGGGGCTGCGGTCAAGGCCTTGAGCTGTTGCCCGAGCTCGAGCAGGGCCGTGCCGCCCTCGAACGGCACACCACAGCCGTCGAGCGCTTCGGCGAGCTCGGCGACCCTGGCCGCTTCGGCCGGGTGAAAGCCGTCGAGCAGCCCCTGCGCGTTGAGGAAGGCCTGGACCAGGGGGGTAAGTTTGGCTGCCTCGATCGGCACATGGCTGCCGTCCTCGAGGCGCTGATAGAGTACCAGCTCCTCCAGGAATTCCTCGAGATCGAAGCCCTCGGCGAGCGTGCCGTCCGCTGCCACCGGCAGGATCCGGATGATCGAGAGAATGACGGGGGCGAGATCGAGCGTCTCGCCGCCAGCCTCGAGGGTGAGGCCGACCGAGAACCAGCCACCCTCGCCCTCGAGCCCGGCCCGGATGTCGACCGGTCCCTCGAACAGCTGGTAGGGCCAGCTCGCATCGATCTCGACCTGAAAGCCCGCCTCGCGCAACCGCGGCAGCTCCTCGGCCATGAAGGCGAGGGCAGTGCTCGACACCTCATAATCCGCCTCGCGCCAGTCGTTCTCCGCGGCAAAGCTTCGATCGAGGCCCAGCACCTCGCGGCCAAGGGCGAGCTCGTCGAGCTGGTCGATTCGCAGGGTACCGGCCTCCGCCAACCGCGCATGCGCCCGCTCCTCGGCCTTGCGGTCGCGCGCCAGAGTGACGATCGCGTCGCCCTCGCGGAATTGCGGATCGACATGGGGAAAGGCCGCCACCTCGTGGCCCGCATAGTCGAAGGCGAGGCGCAGCACCGGCAGATCGAAGGCGGGGCCGGTCGCCGACCAGCGGCCGTAGCGGCGGCGGGCAGGGATCGCCAGGAGCCGGAGGATCGGCACGGGCGTGATCCCCCGGCGCGTTTCCGCGCGGATCAGCCGTGGCGCCGGTGCCCGCGCCGTCTTCAGCGCGCCAAGCGCCTCGGCCACGGCCGTTGCGGCCTCGGGCGGAATCTCGGGCGCGCGCAGCAGGGCGGCTGCGAAGTGCGACGGCACATCGAGCTCGAGCGGCCCGATGGCCCCGGTCGCCGCATCGACATAGGCCGGCGGCTCGATCGGCAGGACGGCGAGTGCCGTGCCCTCCGCATCGACCGCGGCGAGGCGCTGGCGGCCGTCCTCCTCGCTCTGCCAGACGAGCCGGCCCGGCCGCGGCCCGGCCAGGGCCAGCACCGGCCCGTGCGCGTCGCGAAACCGCCCCCGACCGGTGCGGGCGATCAGGGCCAGGAGCTCCATGACCTCGCCCGGCAGCGGGCTGGTGGCGGCGCGCGGCGCATAGCGATCGGGATCGAGCCCCAGGAGCTTGAGGCGATGCAGGATGCGCTGATCGGCCGGTCGCACGAACTGGGCGGGGGTGCGCCAGCCCAGCCCCGAGGTGTCGTAGCGGCGCACGGCCTTGCCGAGCTCACCGCTCTTCAGGAGCGTCGCCCGCATGGCTGTAATCGTGAGCCCGGTCCCGGGTGTGGTGTCGAGGAGGTAGAGCAGGCGGTCCTTCACGCCAGCCGGGTAGTCGTCCGCGGTGGTCTCGACCGGTGCGTCGGCGGCGCGCAGCTGGCCCAGCCACTCGCGCAAGGCCGGCGGCAGGGATGGTCCGGGCGCCGGCTCGGGTAGCAGCGGCCGCCGCCGTGGCGGGTGGCGCTCGTCCCGCCGGGCAGGCGCCGCGGTCGTGTCGAGGGGAGCACCATCACGTGCCGTCAGGGCCAAAAGGACGGCTGCCACATGCTTGCAATTGTGGCCCATCGGACAGCTGCAGCTGCCGTCGATGCGCTGGGACAGGCCGTCGCTCGACCAGCCGAGGCGGATGTGCTGGGTGTAGGGTGCTGCGCCATTTCCCCGGACGAGGCCGACCACGGTCCCGTTCGCCCGCCGCTCGACGCCGATCACGCGACCCTGGCGGTGATAGCCGAGCCCGCGTTCGACCGTCGTCTCGCCCAAGACCTCCCTCAGCGTCTGCACCGTCAGTGCCATCCTCAACCCCAAAGCCGCGTGACGGTCCACCCATAGCCCCGCCCCGGGAAGCCGCAAGGCTGGGCGACACTTGCCCTGGGTCTCACTCGAGCTCGCGCACGAGCCGAAAGCCGGTCCACTCGTAGCCGCCGTCGCGCCGATCCGCCCGCCAGCGATCGGCCACCGGCGTGGCGAGGTCGGCTGCCGCCCAGGTGTTGCCGCCCTTGAGCGGTGCTCGATTGCAGTCGCCGCCCCGGGTCCGCGGGCGGCCCTCGGTGGGGTGGCCATCGAGGCTCGCGGCATAGCAGTCGGCGACGTACTCCATCGCGTTGCCGATCATATCGTAGAGACCGAAGCCGTCGGGCCGGAAGCTGCCGACCGAGGTCAAGTGGCCGAAGCCGTCGTCGCAGTCAAGGCTCGCCCAGGGCGAGAGCGGCATCGCCGCCCGGCCCGAGCGGTCGTAGACATTGGCATGCAGGCAGGCGTCCTCGAGCCGGGTCCCCCAGGGATACGGGGTCGCGGCACCGGCCGAGGCTGCCCAATAGAACTCGGCCTCGGACGGCAGTCGGTAGCTCGCACCGGTCTCGGCCGAGAGCGAGGCGGCACAGGCCATGGCATCCTCGAGGCTGATGCAGGTGACCGGCAGATCGCCGCCCGGCCCGCTCACGTTGTTGCGCCAGTCCTTCGTCTCGTCGAAGACGTGCAAGACCAGCCAGACCCAGCAGCCTCGCTGCCCCTGATGCCCGGTCGCCTGGACGAAGCGGCGATACTGATCGCGCGTCACCTCGACCCGGCCGATCGCGAAGGGTCGGGCGATCGTCACCTCGAGCGGCGGCCCCTCGTCGCTCTCGTGCCCGGGCTACCCCGGTGCCGAGCCCATGCGAAAGCGGCCGGCCGGCACCACCACCTGCTCCGGGCAATGCGCGCAATCCTCGATGACCGACCCCGGCGCCGGCACCGCCGAGCGGGGTTCCGCCGGTGGGCGCACGGGCAGCGCTGCCACCGTTGCCTCTTCGGCCGGCTGTTGCGACACGGCGGCCGCTGCGGCCTGCAACCGTTCCAGCAAGGTAGTGTCGACCGCCTTGTCCATCCGGGCGAGGCCCTGGCCCACCGCGGTCGAGCCGGTCGCACCCGGGCTACGGCTGAGCGAGCAGGCCAGGGGATTGTCGCGGCAGGCATCGAGAAACACGAGCCGGGTCGGCACCTCGGTCTCCATCACCTGCAGCACCTGCTCGAGGCTGACCAGCGACAGGAACACGTCGGCCTCGCGGGTGAGTTGGGCGTCGACCGGTACGAGGTAGTTGACCCCGTTCCCCTGCATGCCATGCCCAGCATAGAACTAGAGCCCGACTTCCGCGCCCGCAAGGCGCCCGGCGAATTCGGAAAGGGTCCGCACCGTCGCCTGCCGGTCGAGATCGATCCCCCGCACCACCTCGAACCCGACCCCCTCGAGCGCTACCGCCATGGCCGTCGCGTCGTTGACCGGGTTGGGCAGCGGCTCGGCATGCGCATAGGCGCTGTTGCCGATCACCAACGCCACCCGTCGCGCCTCTACCGGCTGGGCGAAACCAACGATTGAGAGCCACACCCCGAGCGCCATTGCCAGCGGCAGCCGCATCCTCGTCTCCAAGTTCGTGTCCGGGTCATGCTTGAGGATCGACCGGCATCTGGCAAGCCTCGGCACCACCCTGCTGCGGGTTGCGGGGGACGGCCTCGGCCGGCACAGTCGGCGGCGAGGGCTGGGCAAGCGGAGGGTGGTGCGATCGACGAAGCGGCGGAGAGCGAGCTCAGGGCGAAGCTGCGCAAGATCGAAGCCCTCTTCGCCGGAGCCGCGACCCCGGGCGAGCGGGCGGCCGCCGGGGCCGCGGCGGAGCGGATCAAGGAGCGGCTGCGGCGGGTTCAGCGCACTGAGCAACTGGTCGAGATGACGTTCAGCCTCGCCGACCAGTGGTCGCGCCAGCTCTTTTTGGCGCTGGCCCGGCGCTACGGGCTTCGACCCTACCGCTATCTGCGGCAGAAGCGGACGACAGTGATGCTCAAGGTGCCGCCCAGCTTCGTCGACGAGGTCTTGTGGCCAGAGTTCGTCGAACTCGACGCCGCCCTTGCGGAATACCTCCTTGCCGTCACCCGGAAGATCATCCGCGAGGAGGTGTACGGCGAGGCGAGCGAAGCCGACGAGGTCGCCGATCCGCTGCAGCGCAGACGTTGAGAACAAGTGCCAAACGGCAAGAAAGAGCCGCCAGTGGCAAGGCCACCGGCGGCATATCAAAGAGGGCGGACGAGGGAAAGGCTCGGGCTCAGTCGCAGACGTCCGACTTGCCGATGG
>DAIRDJ010000084.1:0-16738 GCA_036796215.1 Geminicoccaceae bacterium | reverse complement strand
TCGACAGCTGCGATCTCTACGCCACCCGCGAGCAGATCGCCCGCCGCTGGGAGCCCAACGGCACCAGCCTGTCCTTCCTCAACGTCAGCGCCACGGCTGGCCGCTGGGGCGGCCGGGCCATCCAGCTGGCCTCCGCCGGCGTTGGGCGCATCATCCGCCACATCCCGCCGCGCCAGACCGTCATCCTGGCCTTCGCCGCCCGCTTCACCCGCACCCGCTCGCCGGCTATATCGACCGTGTCAGCGTCGAGCACCGTAGCGGTAATTTCGGCGGGCTCGCGCTCGCCACGCGGCGCTCGCCCGCCGACACAGGCGAGATTCTCGTCGAGCATGCCGCGACTGCGACCCCGGCCGATTCCTCGAACGCCGGTGAGCGCCGTGACGCCAGGCCAGGGCCAATCTGCGACGATCTGATCAGCTCGCTCTTTATCGATGTGCACGATGCTGATCGAGCGATCGGGCGAATCGACGTTGATGTCGACGCACCCGGCCAAGGCCGTACCGCTGAGCCGCCATCGATGCCGCTGGCTGCGGCGGGTCGGTCCTGCTGGCGGGAAGTGAAGGGACGATGCTGCAAGGCCGAACCGACGCATCAACCCCCTATCAAAGGCGCCGTGACGACCTCGCCGGTTTACCGCTCGCCGTAGTGCGTCGCGGTCGTGGGCATGAGCGCGTTGCCCTTGCCCCAGGATGTCCACTGGACCATTATGCGTTCTGCAGACCTGTAGCGGAGATCCTGCGGACCGCGCTAGTTGGTAATCCGATGGTTGATTATCTGCTGTATGGTCCACCTGCTCGGCGTACCGATTTTGTAGATTGTGCAGAAGGTCGCCGAATCGAGTATCAGCCGACCGCTTGGCTGTCGATGGCTTCCTCCTGGTGAACACGAACGGTGACTAGATTTGATGCAAGGCCCCCCTGACACGACCAAAGCAGGCCCTGCACGTGCCGAGGGCTGGCGTGAGCCGCCGGTGCGCGAGATCCTGGCGGCGCTGGGGCGCCGCCGGCGGCTCTTGGCCGGGATCGTGATCGCCACGACGGGTCTGGCGTCGCTGGTCGGCTTGTCGTGGCCGGACAGTTACAAGGCGACCGCGCTCGTCCTGGTCGAGCCGCGCAAGCAACAGCTGGTGGATATCGAGGAGGTGGTGGCCAGCTGGTCCGCGGGCAGTCCCAGCATCGATCTGCTGACGGCGGCGATGCAGACGCAAATCTCGGTCATCGAGGCCGACGAAACCATCGAACTGGCCCTGGACAGTGTCGGACATCTCGACCACGATCGATTGGCCGCAGCCGCCGCCGAGCGCGGCCGGGCCGACGAGATCAAGGATTTCGGCAATACCGTGATCCTGCCGACCTTGCGCGCCTGGGCCGCTCAATTTGGTCTTTTGAGTGACGTGCAGGCCGCCGAGGAGCCGCTGCCACCCATGCCATGGGTGCTGCGCTACGAGGCGATCGAAAGCGCCAAGCGATCGCTGCAGGTCGAGCACCTGCCGCGCTCGCACGTCATCGCCATCACCTACAAGGCACGCGACCCCGAAGCAGCGGCGGCAATCACCAATGCGCTGGCCGATATCTATGTGACGCAGCAGCGCCAGGACAAGGAAGTCATGACCCGCCGGGCGCGGTCCTGGCTGCTGGAGCGAGCCGGCGAGCTCGAGAAGGAGCTGCAGGAGGCCGAACTCGCGGTGCGCAGCTACCGCGAGCGTACGGGTCTCGCCGGTGGCCTGGAGGGCACCGAGCTCGACCAACAGCAGCTGATGAAGCTGACGACCGAGCTGATCGTGGCGCGTGGCGACCGGGCGGTGCTGGAGGCCCGGCTGCAGCGCATCGATCAGCTGCGTGAGCAGCCGGACGCAGTCGACAGCCTCGCCGAGGCGCTGGCGTCGACGATCATCGATCGGCTGCGGGAGGACCGCCTCGACCTGTTGCGCGAGTACACGATGTTGGCGCGCGAGTTCGGCGAGCGCCATCCGCGGATCCTCGAGCTCCGCTCGCAGCAGCTGGGCGTCGAGGAGCGGATCGTCATCGAGATCGAGAACGCTCTAGGGAGCCTGCGCAGCGAGGTCGAGGGGGCGCGGGCCCGGGAGGCGGCGGTGCAGGAGGCGATCGACGCCGCCAAGGGCACCTCGGCGGTCAGCGACCGGGCCTCGGTCGAGCTCGCCCAGTTGATGCGCGAGGCCGATGCCAGCCGCACCCTCTACAAGACCTTCCTGCTCCGGGCCGGCGAGATCGCCGAGCAGGAGACACTGGTCGAGGCCGACGCGCGCGTGCTTCAGGTGGCGAAAGTGCCGACCAGACCGAGCTCACCGCCGCCCTTGCTGTTCGCCATCGCCGGCTTCGTGTTCTCCATGGCCGCTGGCTCGGTCATGGTGTTCCTGCGCGAGCAGACCGATCAGCGGTTGCGCACCGCCGAGCAGGTCGAATCGCTGGTGGGTCTGCCCACCCTCGGGATGGTGCCGCGAAATCGGACGTTCGGCCGGGATCGCTGGACTCCCCGGGATCTCCAGAAGGAGGCACAAACGGCATTCGCCGAGGCGGTGCGCGGCATCTGCACGCAGCTCCAGATCAACGTGCCGGCGCCGTCGCTCGGCGACCGTGGCACGCCCGTCGCTCGCGACAACCACGGCGGACGGATGGTGCTGGTGGCCTCGGCGCTGCCGGCCGAAGGCAAGACGACGCTGGCTTTGGCGCTGGCCCTGATCGGCGCGCCGCAACTCGGCCGCGTCTTGTTGATCGATGGTGACCTGCGGCGCCCCTCGGTGGCCCGGCGGCTCGGGCTCGGCCGTGCCGGCGATACTACCGCCAGCCGCAAGCCGCGCGATGCCGACCCGCCGCTGCGTCACGCGACGTCGCGGCCGCAGCCATGGCCCGATCCCGCGGCGACCGTCAACTACGCCGACATCGACGTGATCGCGGATTTGTTGTCGCGCGACAACCCGGCCGCCCGTCTGGCCGCACCCGACATGCACGCGGTCATGGCGACGCTGCGCCAGCTCTACGACTGGATCATCGTCGATTCACCGCCGGTGCTCGGCCTGCCGGACACCCAGCTCCTGGCGCAGCACGCCGACGCCGTACTCCTGGTCGGGCGCTGGGGTCGGAGCCAGATCAAGGCGATCCGGGTGGGCGCCGAGCGACTGCGGCGCGCCCACGCGCCGCAGCTCGCTGCAGTCATCACTGATGTCGAGCTGCGCAAGCACGCCGGCTACTATTACGGCGACGAGGCGCAGTACTACAAATCCTACAAGGGATATTTCAAGAGCTGAGCGTCGGACCGTCCCCGGTCTTTTCAGACGGTATCGGCAGCCTCGGCCGTGGCGAGGGCCACGAACACCATCCAGAACAGCTCGTAGGGGGCAAACAGCCACGCTTCACTGACATTGAGGACCACCGCCATGCAGACGGTGCCGATCATCAGCAGGGTCGCGGGCGCGGCCGCTCGGGCGTAGCGGCGGATGGCGAGCAGCAGGGTGGCGAGGTAGAACAGAACCGCGAGCGCGCTGCCCGGCACGCCGATCTCGGTGGCGAGTTGGAGGAAGCCGTTGTGCGCATGCGGGCTCCAGCGCATCGTCTCCAGTTGCGGGAACGGCGTGCTGTCGAAGCCGGCCCAGACCGCCCCGTAGCCGAACCCGGTCAGTGGCCGGGCCTGGACGATCCACTTGGCGTCATCCCAGATGTCGACCCGGCTGGTGAGCGTCGGATCACGGCCGAGCGCTTCGGCCACCGCCCCCGGGTGGTCGGTGGCGATCCACGCCGCGAGCCCGCCGACGAGGACGAGGGCCACGGCCATCACCAGGGTCGGCACCCGCAGGCTCTTGCCGAGCCAGAACGCCAGCATGACGACGAGGCCGACGCCGGTGGCGGCGAGCGCGCTCATCGACTGCGCCATCACCAGGACGAGCATGGCGAGCCCACCGCCGAGCATCGCGAAGAGCCGCCAGCGGGGCAGCGGCAGCCAGACGGCGGCGGACAGCAGGACGCCGAGCGCCGCATGCGCGCCCAGCATGTTGCGATGCCGTGCCGCCCCCTTCCAGGCCGCCGGCAGGTAGCCGCGGTCGAAGGGCTCGGTGCCGTAGCCGTTGGGGATCAGCGCCACCACGGTATTGGCGAGGAGGACCATGAAGAGTACGCTGCCAAGCAGGCCGAGCAGTGCCGTGCCGCGAAAGCGATAGCCGGCATAGAGCCCGACGAGGCTCGTGCCGACGAGTGCGGCTGCGACCTTGACCGTGCGGTCGGGGGCGATCGACCAGGTGACGGAGGCCACCGCCAGGGCCAGCACGGCCACGAGCAGCGGCAGGCGCAGCAGCACCAGGAGCAGGTTTCCGGCGAACACCTGCCAGGCGAGGCCCATGGCCGCCACCATGAAGACGAGCCAGTAGAGGTCGTAGACTTCGGGCTCCGCGACATCGAGAAACAGACCGGCGCCGCTGAACAACAGGCAACCCACCACCAGGGCCTCGATGAAGCCCGGTGCGGTCGCCGTCGTCGGGACCGCAGGAACGACATCGGCGTTGCGCGACAGTGACATTGGAACGGTGCCCTCTCGTGGCGGCCAGCGAACCCGCCGCCGGGACGCCTGCCGCTATTCTGCCACGGCTTCGGCCCGGCGCGCTGCCGGCTGGCGCAACTGACCGAGCACCAGGAGCGGCAGATAGGCGAGATTGCGCCCGTAGCGCTCGGCGAATCGCGCCGGGTCGTGCGCCAGGCGCCACAGCCATTCGAGGCAGAGCCGCTGCAGAAAACGCGGCGCTCGCGCCGGCCGGCCGGCGAGGAAGTCGAAGGCGGCACCGACGCAGACGATCGCCCCGGCGTCGAGACGATGCCGCAGCGCTGTCGACCAGAGTTCCTGGCGCGGCGAGCCGAGGGCGACGAAGAGCAGATCCGGCCGGGCGGCGTTGATCATCGTCAGCGCGTCCTCGGTCTCGGGGTGCGTGACATCGAAACCCATGCCCGGGGAATAGACACCGGCGATCTCGAGGCCCGGAGCGGTGCTCACCAGACCGCGGCAAGCGATCGACAGGACGTCGAGCGAGGTGCCGATGATGAACACCGAGCGTCGCCGCCGCGCGGCGGCGATGCAGAGCGGGACGACGAGATCGGACCCGGCGACCCGTTCGGGCAGGCGCGGGCCGCCACCCAGGCGACTAGCGAGCACGAGCGGTAGTCCGTCGGCGAGGACGACATCGGCGGCGGCATAGGTCGCCCGGAATTCGGTATCATGGCGCAGGCGGACGGCGTGGTCGAGATTGGGGGTGACGACGAGCGCCGGCGAGCTCGGGCCCGTCTTGCGCTCGTCGGCGAGCGCCATGATCCGGCTGACGGCGGCTGGCATGTCGACGATATCGACGGCGACGCCGAACACCTCGGTCTTTTCGACCATTGCGTTTCCCTTTGCTGGCGACATCCCGCCGAAGCGGGCGCGCCGTTGTCGACGCTGGGTCGCTAGGCGGCCCGGCGGCTCTCAGTAGGCATTCTTGTGTGCCTTGCTGCTGAAAATCGTCAGAAAGATGATTTTGAGGTCGAGCCAAATCGACCAGTTGTCGATGTAGTACAGATCATGCTCGACGCGCTGCTGCATCATGTACAGTGTCGAGGTCTCGCCGCGCCAGCCATGGACCTGCGCCCAGCCGGTAATACCCGGCTTGACACGATGCCGGGCCTGGTAGGAGTGAATCAGATTCGAATACTTGTGATGATGGGCGACGGCATGGGGCCTGGGGCCGACAACGGACATCGATCCGGTCAGCGCCTGCAAGAACTGCGGCAGCTCGTCCAGGCTGGAGCGGCGCAGCAAGCTGCCCACCCGGGTGATTCGCGGGTCGGCGTGCGACGCCTGGCGCAGCTCGCCCGTCCGCTCGGCAGGCTGGTCGACCCGCATGGTGCGGAACTTCAGGACCTCGATCAGCTCGTCGTTGAAGCCGTAGCGGGTCTGACGGAAAAATACCGGGCCGCGACTGTCCAGTTTGATGGCGATTGCGATCAGGGCCGAGAGCGGCGCCGTGAGCACGATGACAAGGCTCGCGGTGACGATGTCTACTGCCCGCTTCAGGAGCCCCTTGCTGCCGCCGAGCGGCCGTTCCGCGATGCCGATCACCTGCAGAGAACCGAGCTGGCGGATCTCGCGCAGCGGCGCCACACCATCGGTCACGGCGGGCAGGATGGCGATATCGACCGGCAGCTGGCGCAGCCGCGAGATCCAACTCGTCAGGCGTTCGGGGTCGCTGCCGTCGGCCGCGATAACGATCTCGTCGACACGGCGCGCCCGGCAATGCGTGATCAGGTCGTCGACGCTTCGACCGCTAATGCTGCCCGGCGTCGCCGCTTCGTGGGGTTCGCCGAAGACGCCGAAGAGGCGGCATCGGCGATCGCTGTTCAGCCGCAGCTCCCCGGCCATTTTCGCAGCCAGTAGCCCGCTCCCGAGCACCGCGATCGAGCGGCCCGGGCCGGCAGCCGCAACCGAGCCGTCATTCAGCCAGCGGCAGATCCCGCGCCAGCCGACAAGGCCGACCACGCCGAAGCCGAGCCACAAAGCGACCCAGATACGCGATATGTCGGCGGCAGTCCCGGTGGCGTAGCCAACGGCGATCAGGATGAGAATGACCATGCCCCAGGCGGCGGCGACCCGCAGCATCGCCGGCAAACCGAAGAGCATGGCCGGGCGATAGACGCGAAACAGCGGCAGAATGTTGACGGCAAGCAGCAATCCGGTAAGGATCGCATAAGGACCGAAGGTGCTGAATTCGTCGAGGCGCTCGAAGCGCGCCCACATCGCAACGATGCTCGCGAGCAGCAGGATCAGCACATCGACAGCGCGTAGCAGGCTCGGTGTGCCGAGATGCAGCCAGATCGCCCTTGTCAGGCGCGCGCCCCGCTCGGCGGGAAAAGCCAATTGCTCGCTCAACATGCAGCCAGTCGCAGGACGACAATTTTTGTCAGATGATGATCACCAACACGGCTCGACCCCATGCAGTATGGTGGATGATTGGTCATCGCAAGAAAGTCAATTGGAAAAACCTCCCCTTTTAAGCGAACTGGAAATTATCGTCCTACCTGGCAGCTAAAAAAACAAATCAGGGGAGTTGTATCTACAAAGACCGAAGTATATTTTTTGATGACCCGGTGCTGGTGCTGCCGGATCAGTCTTCCCAGCCGCGAAATTCTCGATTAGTCAGTGCGCCAGCGTCGAAATCCCGGCTGGGCTGTTGGCGGCCGCCAGAACTCGGGCGAAGCGCATCGGATGATGGACCGACGAGCGCGGCGGCTCGCGAGGCGATGGGGAGACGGCGGCCCCGGTCGGCGCTATTCTGAAGCCGCCGACGAGCGACCATAGAGGTGACGGGCCGAGATGCCTGCTGACAGTTTGAACAACGGGCGCGGCCCGGCCGCCGTGCCGGCGGCAGCACCGTCGATCGCCGCAGCGGCCCCTGGTCGACACGAGGTGCTGTTCCTTTCGCCCGGTGGCCTCGGACAGCGCGGCGGCATGGGCAGCGTCGTGCGCACCCTGGTGGCCGGCTGGCCCGCCGCCGACGACCCGCTGCGGCTGGTCGTCGTCGATCCCTGGCCGCACGAGTGGAAGCTGGGCTTCGCACCGGGCTCGCTCGTCGGGCTGCTTGCCGCCTTGAGCACGGTGCTGCGCTCGGGCCTCGCCGGCCGGCTCGCCATTGTCCACCTCCACATGGCGGGCGGCGGCAGCGTCCCGCGCAAGGGGCTCTTCATCTGGCTCGGCCGGGCACTCGGTGCCCGAGTCGTGGTTCACTCGGCCGCGGCCGACCTCGACTCGCTCTGGGCGCGGCTGCCCGGCCTCGGCCGGTGGCTGGTGCGGCAGACGCTGCGCCGGGCCGACGCGGTGGTCGCCCTGGGGGCGTACTGGCAGGGGTTCTTTCGCGATCGCGTCGGGCTCGATGCCGAACGGGTCGTGGTCATTCCCAATGGGGTGGCCGATCCGGGGCCGCCGGCAGCCAGGCCCGTCTCCGGCACCTGTCGGCTGCTCTTCGTCGGCCGGCTGGGCGAGCGCAAGGGCACGCCGGTGCTGCTCGATGCCCTGGCCGACCCGACCATGGCGTCGCTCGACTGGTCGCTGACGCTGGCGGGCGACGGTGATGTCGCCGGCATGACCGCGCGGGCCGAAAGGCTGGGCATTGCCGGGCGTTGCCGGTTCACCGGCTGGGTGGCGGCGGCCGCGGTCGGCGCGCTGATGCGCGAGGCCGACATCCTCGTCCTGCCCTCGTACCAGGAGGGCCTGCCGATGGCCATTCTCGAAGGCATGGCGCACGGCCTCGCCATCGTCTCGACCCGCGCCGGCGCCATCGGCGATGCCGTCAGCGACGGCGAGAACGGGCTACTGACGCCGCCCGGCGACACCGCGGCCCTGACCCTGGCGCTGCGCGCGCTGATCGTCGATCCCGAGCGGCGACGCGACTGCCAGGTGGCGGCACGGCGCCGCTTCTCGGCCGACTTCGCCGACAAGATCATGGTCGATCGGTTTCGCGCCCTCTACCGCCGGCTGAGCCCGCTGCCGGCCGCCGCCACGATCGACCGACCCGGGCTGTGAGCGGGCCGATCCAACCGTCGCTCGGGGCGGCGACCCTGGCCATGGGGGTGCCCGTCACCAGCCATCCGGCGGGTCGCTTCGGACGCCTTCGGCAGCGGCTCGGTGCCGGCGGGCCGCTTTCGACCTTCGTCGCGCGTGGCGTGCTCGGCAGTCTCGGGCTGCGCGTGGCCGGGGTGGCGCTCGCCTATCTCTCGGTGATCGTCCTCGCCCGGCTCCTCGGCACGACCGGTTTCGGCCATTACATGTACGCCCTGGCCTGGCTCAACGTCCTGGTCATCCCGGCCGCGTTCGGCCTCGAGGGCGTGTTGACCCGCGAACTCGCCGCTGCTCGTGCCCTGAAGGACTGGCCCGCCGCGCGTGGACTCGTCCGCTTCAGCAATCGCTTCGTGGTCGTCGCCACGATCGTGGTTGCCGGTCTTGCCGCCGGGGTCGCCTGGTCGCTGGCGGCGAGCCCTCCCGGCGAGAGCGTGCGGGTCTTTTGGCTGGCCCTCCTGTCACTGCCGTTCTTCGCCCTGGCCCGGCTGCGCCAGCATGCGCTGCAGGGGTTGAGCCACGTCGTCGTCGGCCAGGTGCCGGAGACGCTGCTGCGGCCCGTCTGCCTCGTCCTTCTGCTCGGCATGGCGCACCTGATTGTGGCCGAGCGGCTGACCGCCGAGCAGGCGATGCTCGCATTCGCCGCGGCAAATCTCGCGGCATATCTCTTCGGCTCCTGGCTCTTCGCCCGGCGCGTGCCGGCGGCGATGCGCCGGGCGACACCCGCCTTCGACCGGCGCCGCTGGCTCGGTGCTGCGGCATCGATGCTGCTCGTCGGCAGCATGTATGTGGTCCACAACCAGACCGACACGCTGATGCTCGGCTGGCTCACCGACGCCGATGCGGTCGGCCTCTACAGTGCCGCCAACCGTGGTGCGGCGGTGCTCGGCTTCGTCGTCCTGGCGGTGGCCGCGACCTTCGCGCCGCTCTTCTCCGGCATTCACGCCGCGGATGACCGGGCGGCGCTGCAGCGGGCGGTCCGGCAGAGCTGCCGCTGGATCGTCTTGCTGATGCTGCCGGGCGGGCTCGTCCTGGTCGCCGGAGCGGTGCCGTTCCTGCGCCTCTTCGGCGACGATTTCGTGGCTGCTGCCACCGCCCTTCGGCTGCTCTGCCTCGGCCACCTGCTCACCAGCGTCTTCGGCGCGGTGGCGATCCTGCTCATCATGACCGGCCACGAGCGGGTCACTGGGGTGACCGTCGGCATCACCGCCGTGCTCAACATCGCCTTGAACGCGCTGCTGATCCCACGCTTCGGCATCGAAGGCGCCGCCGTCGCCACCGGGGTGAGCCTCGTCGCCTGGAACCTCGCCCTCTACGTCGTCGCCGGGCGCCGCCTCGCTGTTCGCTGCCTGCCCTTCGGCGGCCGCAGCCGGCCAGGAAGCGATGATGCCGAACGGTGACCGGCCGCTGGTGAGCATCTTGATCAACAATTACAATTACGGCCGTTATCTCGGGGCGGCGATCGACAGCGTCCTCGCGCAAACCTACCCCGCGGTCGAAACCGTGGTTGTCGACGACGGCTCGACCGACGATTCCCGCGACGTGATCGCCGCCTACGGCGCGGCGATCGTGCCCGTGCTGCAGGCCAACGGCGGCCAGGCGAGCGCCTTCAACGCTGGCTTCGCCAGAAGTCGGGGAGCGATCGTCTGCCTGCTCGATGCCGACGACGTTTTTCGACCGGAGAAGCTGGAGCGAGTGGTTGCGAGCCTGGCCGAGGTGCCGGCTGCCGGTTGGCTGATCCATCCGCTGCAGCACGCCGACGCCGACCTCGGACCGCTCGACTGCCCGACACCACACGGCGAGTCCGGCTATCGCGACGTCCGGCCGGCCCTGTTGCGGGGCAAGCTGCGCGGCAAGCTCGGAATCGCCGGGACGGCGACCTCGGGTCTCTGCTACCGGCGTGCGCTGCTCGCCCGGCTGCTGCCGATGCCCGAGGACCGGCTGTTGATCGACGACTACATCAAGTTCGCCGGCATGGCGCTCGCCGGCGGCTATGTCCTCGACGAGCCGCTCAGCCTGCAACGGATCCATGGCGACAACGCCATGACCCGGCGTCCCGAGCGGGCCTGTGCGCATCTCGCGACCCTGGTCGCGACCGCGTGCTGGTGGCAGGCGCGGATTCCCGAGCTGAGCCGCTTTGCCGACAACACCTTCGCCATGGCGACCGGACAGCAGCTGGCGCTCGGCTGTGTCACGCCGGCGCTCGATGCGCGCATCAGGGCCTATGTCGACTGGTCGTCACCACGGCGCAAGGCTGCGGTGCTGTTGCGCCAGCACTACCACTGGCTGCGGACCAAGAGCGGCTGGCGGAGCACGCCATGACGGCCGCGCCACCACCCGGGCCGCGGGTGGCCCTGTTCATTTCCGGCCTCGACGGCGGCGGCGCCGAGCGGGTGCTGATCAATCTCGGCGCCGAGCTGATCCGCCGTGGGATCGGCGTCGATCTCGTCGTCGTCTATGCCGACGGCCCCTACTTCGCCCAGCTCGATCCCGGCATCCGGGTGGTCGAGCTCGGGGCGAAGCGTCTGAGCACGGCCCTGCCCGGACTGGTCGGCTATCTCCGACGCGTGCGCCCCACCGCCCTCCTGGCGGCCCTCGAGGACAACAACGTCATGGCGGTCGTGGCGCAGGCGGTCGCCCGAACGCCGACCCGCTGCGTCCTCTCGGTGCACAACCATCTCGCGATCGAGGCGCGCTATGCGACCCGGTTCCGGCAACGGCTGGCGCCGGTCATGGCGCGGCTGCTCTACCGCTTCGCGGATGCGGTGGTGGCGGTCTCGGAGGGGGTCGCTGCAGAGCTTCGGGACTACGGCGTGCCGGCGGCGTCGGTGCATGTGGTCTACAACCCCATCTACTCGAGCGAACTCGCTGCCAAGGCACTGGAGCCGCTCGACCATCCCTGCCTCGCCACAGGCGCGGCGCCGGTCATCGTCGGCGTCGGCCGGCTCGCCCGGCAAAAGGACTATCCGACGCTGCTGGAGGCCGTGGCCCTGGTCGAGCGGCAGCGCCCGGTCCGTCTGGTGCTGCTGGGCGAGGGCCCGGAGCGCGCGGCGCTCGAGGCCAAGGTTCGCAGCCTCGACCTCGGCGCCGCCGTGACTTTCATTGGTTTCGTCGCCAATCCCTACGCCTGGATGGCGAGGGCGGACCTGCTCGTCCTGTCGTCGACCCACGAAGGCTTCGGCAACGTGCTGGTCGAGGCGATGGCGGTCGGCACGCCGGTGGTCGCCACCGACTGCCCGAGCGGGCCGGCCGAGATCCTGGCGCACGGCCGCCACGGTCGGCTGGTGCCGCCGGGTGATCCGGCGGCCTTGGCCGGGGCCATCGTCGCCACCCTCGATCAGCCGTTGCCCGCGGCCGAGCTGCGGGCGCGGGCCGCCGTGTTTTCGCTGGAACGAGCGGTCGACGCCTATCTGCCGCTGCTCGGGCTGGCGCCGCCCCGGCCACCAGCGTCGGCTGGACTCTGCCAAAGGACACTGACCGAATGACCGCTCTCGCCTTTCTGATCGCCATCAAGAGCCCGGCCGTCGCCACCTCGTGGCCCGACCACGCGCGCTATGTCGAGCGTACGCTGCGCTCGGTCTGTCGGCAGACGTCGGGCGACTTCCGTGTCGTCGTCGTCTGCAACCGCATGCCCGACATCAATTTCACGAGCGACCGGCTGACTGTTATCGCGGCCGATTTCCCGTCGCCCGCCGACAACTACTCGGCCAAAGTGGACGACAAGAAGAAGAAGATCGTGACCGGCCTGATCAGTCTCGCCGAGCGGCCGCCGCGTCACGTCATGGTGGTCGACGCCGATGACTGCATCAGCCGTGACCTCGTGCGCCACGTCGCGGCCCAGCCCGACGTTCCCGGCTGGTACATCGACCAGGGCTACGAGTACCCCGAAGGCTCGCGCTTCATCCGCTGGCGGGACCAGGGCTTCTTCAAGATCTGCGGCAGCTCGGTCATCGCCCGCTACGATCTCGTCCGCTTCCAGCCCTCGCTGGCGCCGGACGAGCCGCTCGGCGACAACGATCGCTTCCTCACCGGGCACCCGCATGCCGAGGCGGATTTCGCGGCACGTGGCGCGCCGTTGCGGCCGCTGCCGTTTCCCGGTGCCGTCTACATTCGCGACGATGTCGGCGAGAGCATCACCAAGCAGGAGCCGATCTTCGCCAAGCTCAAGCGCAACCCGCGCGAAGTCCTGCGCGGGCTCAAGCTCAACACCGGCGGCCTGCGCGACCTGCGCCCCTTGACCGACGCCATCCGCGACGAGTTCGGGCTGACGCCGTTGCCCGCCGCGGCGGCAACCGAGCTCAGGGCAGGCGACGGAAGCCTAAAGCGTGGAGCCGAGCGCGCAGGGCGTTGATCGGCGAGACGACCGTCGGCGCCTCGTCGCCGGCCGCCGGCTCCAGGTTCATCGGGCCGCTGACCGGCTCGGTGCCGCTGATCACCGGCTCCGGTGCCGGTGCCGGCGCGATGGCGGCTCTGGTGGCGTGGTCAGGGCCCCCTGGAGAAAGCCGCTGCCGCTGGTGCCGAGATAGACGCGGCCGAAGAGGTTCATGTCGCCGGCGATGACCATGGGCTCGTTGCCGGTGGCGCGGAAGTTGCCGATCTGCAGCCAGCTGCCGCCACCGTCGATCGAGCGGAAGATCCCCTCCTTGCCGTCGACGACACCCTGTAGATAGGCGGCGGGCCAGGTGTGGCCCGGGGCGGCGGCGCCGAAGCCGAGGACACTCACCCGGCTGACCGCCGGGTCGCGGGTGAAGCTCGACCCGCTGTCGGCCGAACGATAGAGCGCGTCCCCGACGCCGATCCAGAGATGCCCCGACCGTCCGGGCACTGCCTGGAGGTCGGCCGTGTTCCAGCGTCCGGCCGGCAGGTCACGGCTGGCGATGCTCCACTCGCGACCGCCGTCCGTGCTGCGCATCAGATAGCCTGGGACGTGGTGGTAGAGATAGAAGACGCCGCCGCGCACCGTGTCGGCCGCGAGCGCCCGCTGCCGGTTCCAGAGATGGGTGTGGGCGCCGCCGTTGAACGGACTGCGCTCGAAGGCGGTCAGCCGCCGCCAGGTACGGCCACCGTCGGTGGTGACGTAGGGTGGCTGCCAGTCGGAGGGCTGCCAGACGACGTTCTGCGCATCGGTCGCCGAGATCGCGACATTGCCGAAGCCGAGGGCGTCGGGGTGGTTGTTCTGGCGGATCGACGGGAAGTCCGTCCAGCTGCGGCCGTTGTCGGTCGAGTAGCCGGCTCGCCGCCGCCAGGGCTCGTGGTGGCTGGCGCCGACCGAGACGAGCACGTTCGGGTTGCTGCCCATGACGGCGATGGCGGTGGTCGTGATGAACTCGCCACGGCCGTGGGTGACCGCCGGGAAGGCATCGATGCGCTCGTGGCGAAAGCCGTCGAAATCGGCGATGCCGGTGACCAGGGCGCCACCGTGTGTGCTGACCGCGGCGAAGGTGACGGTCACTTCGATGCCGTCGACGCGGGTGCGCCAGCGCGGGTGCGCCGCCGCCCCCTTGCTGGTGTGGATAATGCCGAGTCCAGTCGAAAGCCAGAGACCATCGGGATGGCGCGGGTCATGGGCGAGCCCGCCGGCAAGTGTCCAGAGCGACCAGCTCGGCCACCAGGCCGGGGTTTCCACCATGCTGGACTGCAATTGTCGCCAGCTCTGGCCGGCATCGGGCGAGTAGTAGATGCCGTCCGGCCGCAAGGGGTAGGTGCTGACCCAGAGGCGCCCGGGCTTGGCACGATCGACGGTGATCGCCGAGAAGTCGGCGCCTCGGGCAGGCGAGATATCGTGCCAGCGACCGCCGGCGAACTTGGCGACCTTGCCGGCGCTGCGGCTGCCGTTGCCGAAGAAGGTGACGTAGAGGGTGCCGCTGGCGTCGATTTCGGCCTGCTGCGGGATGCTGTCGTCGGCGAGAATGCGTTGCCAGCTGCGGCCGCCATCGGCAGTGCTGTAGATGCCCTGACGGCTGACCCCGGCATAGATCACCGAGGTGCGACCGTTGATCAGCGGCGCGCGCGGGTTGAAGAGGACGAAGGTGACCCCAGCCGGCCCCATCCTGGCGTGCTGGGTGCCGACCGGCACGGCGCTGGTCGAGACCTGCGACCAGCTCCCGCCGCCCGTGACACTGACCCAGAGCCCGCGGGTCGGCGAGCCGAAATAGACGACCGACGAGTTGTTCGGATCGACCGAGAGACGCTCGCCGGCCCAGCGAAAATCCTCGTTGCCGGCCACCGGCACCGGCGGCCCGGACAGGACCCGCCAGCTGCGGCCGCTGTCGGTCGACTTGACGAAGGTGCCGTTGTCCGCTGCCGTCGCCCCCAGCGCGAGGTAGAGGGTGGCGGGGTTGCGCGGGTCCATCCCGAGGCTGGCGACGTTCAGGGGTGCGCCCGCCGGCCGTTGCGCCTCGGTGAACAGTGGCTGCCAACGCCGGCTCGCCGCCTGCCAGGCGTAGAGACCGCCGACATCGGTCCGGGCGTAGACGACGTCGGCCGAGCGCGGGTGCACGGCGATGCCGGTGACGAAGCCGCCGGCACCGATCGGCAAGGCTCCCCAACGCATCGTCTCGCCGGTGCTCGTTGCGAACGTTTCGGCCCTGGCGGTACGCTCGTGAGCAACGAGGGTACCCGCAAGGACGATTGCGGCGACGACGAGAATGCGGCGGATCAGCAGCAGATGCACGTCTCGATCTCCAAGGAAACCGGTTGGCCAAGGCGGCGGCCCGTCCCTGGCGGGACGCATGTTGGTCGCCACCACATTTCGAGAGCATAACACTTATGCGCGATATTTGATATAGAAAGTCTACTATAGGTAGATACTCTATATCATGACTCCGACGCCGCAATCACCGTCGCCCCGCACCGCCCCTGGTTTCTGAGACACCCGAATGCGATTATGCGGCCAGGGGCAGCTTGTCCATCTGGTCGCGTCGGAACAGGGCTGGCGGGCGGTGGCCATGCCGCTCTATCAGCCAGCTGTCGTTGTAGATTTGCCTGAAGTCGATCAGGGCGAGGCGGAGCTCCTCGACGGTGCGGAAGGTCCTGACCCAGAGGAGGTGGTGGATTGCGGCTCCAAGCGCAGAGGCGACTGCTCTCAAGCAAACCGGATGCGGACGTCTTTGCCAAGTCTGTAGCGCGTCGATCTGGATGAGAAGCTCGCGACAATCGGGATGAGAGTCGAGGGCGTCGCGGCGTGGCGGGGATCGCTGCGCGGGACGCTGCGATCATGGGGGTTTCGCGGTCTGATTGTCGCGGTGCGTCAATCAGCGGCGTCTTTGCTTGTCGCGCGGGCCGGCGGTCGTTTCGGTGCCTTGCGGCGCTCGACAGCGGCCCGGCGTCGGTAGCTTTCCACGTTGAGCTCGAGGATCGTGGCGTGATGGACGAGCCGGTCGACGGCGGCGAGCGTCATGGCGGGGGCGGGGAAGATCCTGTTCCCCTTGCCGAAGGGCTGGTCGGCGGTGATCGGCATCGAGCGGCGTTCGTAGCGGGCGCTGATCAGCTCGAAGAGGACGCTGGTCTCGGCCTGATCCTTGGTGACGCAGGCCCGGATAGCGAGGGGGGTCGTCGAGGATCAGCAGGTGATACTTGTCGAGCTTGGCGATGGCGGATTCGAGGGCAAGCTCGCGCCGGGCGACCTGCAGGCGCTGCACGAGGTCGCCCGCCGCGGTCTGCTGACCGCGGCCGCTTCGCGGCTGGATCGCGCCGCCTGCTGGCGCGCGATGGTGCGGGCGAAGAGCACGCGCCAGCCATTTTCGATCAGGCCGTGCTGCGGGGTCCCCGCAGCTCCACACCGAGGCCGATGGCGGCGGCCAAGTGGCTCTTACCGCCACCCGGCGGGCCGAACACGAGCAGATTGTCTGCCCTTTTCGAGCCAGCTGTCGCCGGCAACCCCACATCGACAAGGGCGCCATGACCCGGGCTTTGGAGATCATGGGCCCCAGTCTCGGCGACATGTGGGTTGCCTCGGCGACATGTCGGTCATGCCGTTCAGCTCGGCCGCTAAGTTCGTGCACACACTCGCCGCTCCCGCGTGGCATCTTGCCAGGCGTTTCGGCTGACCGCGTCGTCGTTGAAACGCAACGCCGATGGCTGCCGGCGAGGTCGACGGCGAGCCGGACGAGGCGGGCGATGGGCAGCCGGAGCAGCAGCTCGCTGGCCCGGGCTG
>DAIRDJ010000083.1:0-17093 GCA_036796215.1 Geminicoccaceae bacterium | reverse complement strand
CTCGGCCTGCATCAGCTCCAGCCGCTGCTCGTAGACGACCTTGCGCTGGTCGTTCATGACGTCGTCGTATTTGAGCAGGTTTTTGCGGATGTCGAAATTCCTGGCCTCGACCTTCTGCTGCGCCTTCTCCAGGGCCTTGTTGATCCAGGGATGGATGATCGCCTCGCCTTCCTTGAGGCCGAGCTTCTGCAGCATCCCGTCCATGCGCTCGGAGCCGAAGATGCGCATCAGATCGTCCTCGAGGGAGAGGAAGAACTTGGTGCGCCCCGGGTCACCCTGGCGGCCCGACCGGCCACGCAGCTGGTTGTCGATGCGGCGGCTTTCGTGCCGCTCGGTGCCGATGACGTAGAGACCGCCTGCCGCCTTGACCTTCTCGGCCTCGGCCGCGATCTCGGCGCAAATGGATGCTGCCTTGTCGGCCGCCGGGTTCTGGCCGAGCTCCTGCAGGATGCGCATGTCGGCATTGCCGCCGAGCTGAATGTCGGTGCCGCGGCCGGCCATGTTGGTGGCGATGGTGACCGCCCCCAGGCGCCCGGCCTGGGCGATGATCATCGCCTCCTGCTCGTGGTAGCGGGCATTCAGCACGTTGAACTTGATGCTCTTCTTCTTCAGCGCTGCCGCCAGGGCCTCGGACTTCTCGATCGACACGGTGCCGACCAGCACGGGCTGGCCGCGCTCGTGGGCGGCCGCGATGTCGGCGACGATGGCATCCTCCTTCTCGCGGGCCGAGCGATAGACCTCGTCGTCCTCGTCGATCCGGACCAGCGGCCGATGGGTCGGGATCTCGACCGCCTCGAGGCCATAGATTTCGGCGAACTCGGCGGCCTCGGTCGCCGCCGTGCCGGTCATCCCGGCCAGTTTCTCGTAGAGCCGGAAATAGTTCTGGAAGGTGATCGAAGCCAGGGTCTGGTTCTCCGGCTGAATGGTCACCCCTTCCTTGGCCTCGAGCGCCTGGTGCAGCCCGCCCGAATAGCGCCGCCCCTCCATCATCCGGCCGGTGAACTCGTCGACGATGATCACCCGACCGTCCTTGATCAAGTAGTCGACGTCGCGGCTGAAGAGCTTGTGCGCCCTGAGCGCCTCCTGCACGTGATGGACGAGGCTGATGTTCTGCGGATCGTAGAGATCGCCTTCCTTCAGCAGGCCGTGCTGCTCCAACAGCTGCTGGATCCGCTCGGTGCCCTGCTCGGTCAGCGTCACCGCCCGCTGCTTCTCGTCCTTCTCGAAATCGTCGTCCTCGAGCGCCGGGATCAGCTGGTCGATCGCGGTATAAAGCTGCGAGCCGCCTTCCGCCGGGCCCGAGATGATCAAGGGCGTGCGCGCCTCGTCGACCAGGATGCTGTCGACCTCGTCGACGATGGCGAAGTTGTGGCCGCGCTGGACCATGCTCTCGAGCGAGAGCTTCATGTTGTCGCGCAGGTAATCGAAGCCGAACTCGTTGTTGGTGCCGTAGGTGATGTCGGCCTGGTAGGCGGCACGGCGCTCGGTCTCGCCGATGCCGGGCACGATGCAGCCGACGCTGAGGCCGAGGAACTCGAAGATGGCCCCCATCCAGCGACTGTCGCGGCGGGCGAGGTAGTCGTTGACGGTGACGATGTGCACACCCTTGCCCGGCAGCGCATTCAGGTAGGCGGGCAGGGTCGAGACCAGCGTCTTGCCCTCACCGGTCTTCATCTCCGAGATCGAGCCCTGATGCAGGAAGAGCCCGCCCAGGAGCTGCACGTCGAAATGACGCTGGCCCAGGGTACGCTTGGCGGCCTCGCGAACAGTGGCGAAGGCCTCGGGCAGGAGATCGTCCATGCTCTCGCCGGCGGCGAGCCGCTCGCGGAATTCCGTCGTCTTCGCCCGAATCGCCGCATCGTCCAACGCCTCGAAGGTCGGCTCCAGGCCGTTGATCGCGTCGACCACCTTGCGATTGGTCTTCAAGAGGCGGTCGTTTGTCGTGCCGAAAAGCTTCCGGGCGATGGCGCCGAACATGATGGAAATGAGCCTTTTCGCAGGATCGAGGGCTCACGTGGCCGCGCAGAACCCCGTGAGCTTCTCAGATAAGGCCGCGCCCAAACGGTGTCAACGCGCCGGCCGACACTGCCAAGGCGGTCCTTGCCGCAGCGGCATTGGCGGAGAATCAAGGATTTCTCGGCACTGTTGCGGTGAGACGTTGCCGAAGGGAGCGCTCGATGGCCGCACGTCTCGATCGACACCACGGACCAGCATGCGGGTGGCGGTGCCTCTGGTCCGACCCTGCCAACGTGCCGATCCCTGCCGCTTCGCCGGCCTCGGTGCAGCGACGCCGGTCGTTCTGGTGTGCCGAGGCACCTTCTCCTGCCCGGCGCGGGCTATCGACGGCGGCAACCGCGCCGCGGCGCGGTTGCCGTTCGCCGCTTATGGCTGTATGCGGCGCAGCACAACAGCCCTCGAGCCGAAAGCTTGTTGCATGTATCGTAGTCTTCCCGCCGGCCTCGCTGTCGCTCTTGCCATTGCCTGGAGCGCTCCGGCCACGGCCCAGGACGATCCCGTGATCGCCATCGTGGACGGCACCGAGTTCCGTCTGAGCGAACTCGAGGCGAGCTATCAGGTGCTCCCCGAGCAGTTTCGCCAGATGCCGATCGAGGCGATCTACCAGCCGCTGCTCGACCGGCTGATCGACGGTCACCTCTTGCTGCAGGCGGCGGAGGCCGCCGATGTCGCCGCCGATCCCGAGGTCCAGGCGGAGATCGACCGCACCCGCGACGATGTGCTCCGACAGACGCTGATCGAGCGTGCCGTGGCGGACGCCACCGACGAGGCGGCGATGCAGGCGGCCTTCGAGGCGCTGAAGGCGGAGCCCGATTTCGCGATCGAGCAGGTCACCGCCCGGCACATTCTGGTCGAGACCGAAGAGGCGGCGAGGGAGGTCATCGCCGAGCTCGATGCGGGCGCCGATTTCGCCGCGCTCGCCCAGGAGCGCTCGACCGATCCCGCGGCAGCCCGTGGCGGCGAGCTCGGCACCTTCCGCCGCGGCTCGATGGTGCCACCGTTCGAGAACGCGGCCTTCGCCCTCGAGCCCGGCAGCTACAGCAGCGAGCCGGTGCAGACCCAGTTCGGCTACCATGTCATCCTGGTCGAGGCGAAAGAGGCGATCGAGCCGAGCTTCGCCGAGGTCGAGGAGGAGCTGCGCGCCGAGTTGACCCGTGGTGCGATCGAGGGGCTGCTCGAGGATGTCCGCGCCGACGCCGAGATCGAGCGCTTCGGCATGGACGGCAGCGCGCAGGAATAGCGCAGTCCCTCGGGCCGCGGTCCACCGGCGGCCCGGTCGAATCGACGCCACGCCAACAGTCGGATGTCTGCCATGGTCAAGCCGCTGCCGGTATCGCCTCTGGCACCCGTCGACCCGGCGCCGCCCCTGCCGGTCTCGGGCGTGCGCTTCGCCGCGACGGCTGCCGGCATCCGCTACCAGGGCCGGACCGACCTCCTCCTCGCCGAGCTCGCCCCGGGCACCGCTGTCGCTGGCGTGTTCACCCGCTCGGCAGCACCCGGCCATCCGGTCGCCTGGTGTCGAAAGGCACTCGCCTCGGGCCGGGCGCGAGCGCTGATCGTCAATGCCGGCAATGCCAATGTCTGCCGGGGTGAGGAAGGCGATGAGGCGGTCCGCCGCGAGGTGGCGACGGCCATCGGCCTCCTGGGATGCGCCGCGGACGAGGTCTTCGTGGCATCCACCGGCATCATCGGTGAGCGGCTCGCGGTCGAGAAGATCGAGGCGGCCCTGCCGCGGCTCGCCGGCGATCTCGAAAGCGGCGAAGCCGCAATGGTCGGCGCAGCGCGGGCCATCATGACCACCGACACCTTCCCGAAATGGTCGTCGCGCCGGACGGCGCTCGGCGACCGGCAGGTCACCATAACCGGCATCGCCAAGGGTTCGGGCATGATCGCCCCCGATATGGCGACGATGCTCGCCTTCGTCTTCACCGACGCTGCCGTCCCGGCCCCGGTCCTGCAGACCCTCCTGGAGCGCGGCTGCGACCGCTCGTTCAACGCCACCACGGTCGACGGCGACACCTCGACCTCCGACACGCTCTTGCTCTTCGCCACCGCCGAGGCTGGCAACGCCCCGCCCGACAGCGTCGACGATCCGGCGCTCGCCGACTTCGCCGCCGCCCTCGACGCGGTGCTGATCGACCTCGCGCAGCTGGTCGTCCGCGACGGCGAGGGGGCGCAGAAATTCGTCGAGATTCGCATCGAGGGTGCCGCCGACGATGCTGCGGCGAGACGCATCGGCCTGACGATCGCCAACTCGCCCCTGGTCAAGACCGCGATCGCCGGTGCGGACGCGAACTGGGGGCGGATCGTCATGGCGGTCGGCAAGGCCGGCGAGGCGATCGAGCGGGAGCGCCTCGCCGTCGCTTTCGGCGGGCATTGGCTGGCCAGGGACGGCGCCGCCGTTGCGGAACTCGACGAGGCACCCATCACCGCCCATCTGCGCGGCCGCGAGATCGCGATCGACGTCACGGTCGGCAGCGGGCCCGGCCGGGCGGTGTTGTGGACCTGCGATCTGACGCACGGCTATATCGACATCAATGCCGACTACCGCAGCTGAGGGCAGCCCGCCACTGGTCCTCGTGGCGGCGGCGGCCCTCGTCGACGAGGACGCCCGTGTGCTGGTCGCGACGCGGCCGGAGCGCAAGAGCATGGCCGGGCTCTGGGAGTTCCCGGGCGGCAAGCTCGAGCCCGGCGAGACCCCCGAGGCCTGCTTGGTGCGCGAGCTCGAGGAGGAGCTCGGCATCCTGACCAAACCACCCTGCCTCGCCCCCCTGAGCTTCGCCAGCCACAGCTACCCGACCTTCCACCTCCTGATGCCGCTCTTCGTCTGCCGCGTCTGGGAGGGCGAGCCCACGCCCAGGGAGGGCCAGCAGATCCGCTGGCTCCGCCCGAAGGAGCTCTTCACCCTGCCGATGCCCGAAGCCGACCGGCCGCTGCTGCGGTTTCTCGACGAGCTGCTCTGAGGCTGAGCGTGCCGCGAGTGGATCGATCGCCGCCTCGTCTAGCCGGGCTCGATCACCTCGAGGCCGAGGCGGCGCGCGGCTTCGGCCAGACGCTGGTCGTAGGTGGCGAGGGTGAGGCGGCTGCGGCGTTCGGCCAGGTAGTGGGCGGTGGCGAGATGGAGGGCGTCGAGGGTGCGGACGGGGATGGGGAACGGATCGAGCGCCCGCGCCAGGATGACCGGGGAGAGCTCGACCAGCACGAGACCGGCGATCAGGTCCCCGGCCGCGACGGTCTGCTCGGCATCCGCGGCGTAGGCGTTCAGGCGGTTCATGACCTCGTAGTGGAGGAGGCGGCTGCTGACCAGGGTCGCCTGCCAGAATTCGGCCGGCGGGGCGCGGTCCTCGGCGAGGACGGCCGCCAAGAGGACAGAGCTGTCGAGGTAGATCACCGGTCGCCGCGGTCGTCGTCGAGATCGGCCAGTATCCTGGCGAGCGGCAGCGTTCCCCGGCTGCGCGGTGGGCGCGGTTGGCGCAGCAGGGGTGGTGTGGCGAGGCCATGGCGAACGAGGTCGGCGAGCACCGCGTCGGTGACCGTTTCGGCCGACCCGGCGCGCGGCGCGCTGAGTTCGGCCACCACACGATCGCGGTCGGTCACGAGGACGCGCTCGCCGGACGCGGCGAGCCGCACATACTCGGACAGTCGATTCTTCAGCTCACGAATACCGACGGCGTACATGAAGCTTATGTAGCCACAGGTGGCCACCGATGCAACGACCCATTTGGCGGCGAGGGACTGGTGCACCGGATCGCCGCCGATCGCCGGGCTCTGCGGCGTCGCCTCAAGCGCCAACGAGCTCGCCCGGGCGGGTGAGTGTCTGATCGGTGCGCAGGCAGCGGGCGTGGGTGCCGGTTTCGGTGGTGATCAGGGCGGGCTGGGTGGTGCGGCAGGCGTCGATGGCGAGCGTGCAGCGGGCGGCGAAGGCGCAGCCCTCCGGGAGGTTGGCGAGGTCGGGCGGGCTGCCGGCGATGGCGTCGAGGCGCTTGCCCTTGGTCATCGCCCCGTGCGCGCGGCTTTTGAGGAGGCCGATGGTGTAGGGGTGGCGCGGCGTGTTGATGATGGCCCGAGCCGTGCCCTCTTCGACGATCCTGCCGGCGTACATGACGGCGATGCGATCGGCCACCTCGACCGCGGCACCCAGGTCGTGGGTGACGAAGACGATCGAGAGGCCGAGCTCGCGCTGCAGTTCGCGCAGGAGGAGGAGGATCTGGATCTGGACGGTGGCATCCAAGGCCGTGGTCGGCTCGTCGGCGAGCAGCAACTCGGGGCGGCAGGCGAGGGCCAGGGCGATCATCGCGCGTTGGCGCATGCCGCCGGACATCTCGTGCGGGTAGGCATCGAGGCGGCGCTCGGGTGAGGGGATGCGGACGCGCTCGAACAGGCCCAGTGCCCGCTTTCTGGCGTCCTCCTTCGAGATGGCCTCGTGGCGGCGGATGGCTTCGGTGATCTGGTCGCCGAGCGAATAGACCGGGTCCAGCGCCAGGAGCGGCTCCTGGAAGATCATCGCGACCTCGCCGCCGCGGTACTGGCCGAGCGCTCTCGAGCCGAGGCGCATGACGTCGCGGCCGCCGACGGTGATCCTGCCGCCTATCCTGGTCTTCTTCTCGGGGTTGAGGCGGAGGATGGCCCTGAGCGTCACGCTCTTGCCGGAGCCGGATTCGCCGATCAGCGCCAGGGTCTCGCCGCGCTCGAGCGTGAGGTCGACGCCGTTGACGGCGCGCACCGGCTTTCGGCCGCCGGTGAAGGTGACCTCGAGGGCGTCGAGCCGCAGATAGGGGTCGGCCATCGGCTCTTCCTATTCGGCCGCGGCGGCCGCGGCCGGGGCGGCGCGGGTGTGGCCCGAGCCCGGGATCGCGATGTGGCAGGCGGCGGCATGCGGGCCCCTGGTCAGGGTAGTGGGCGGGTGGCTCTCGACCGGGGTCAGGGCCGGGGCGTCGAGCGAGCAGACGGCCTCGGCGAAGGCACAGCGGGTGTGGAAGCGGCAGCCGGACGGCGGGTCGATCGGGTTGGGCGGATCGCCCGCGAGCGGCGCCTCCTCGGTGCGATTGTCCGGGTCGATCGACGGCATCGAGGAGAGCAGGGCCGCCGAGTAGGGGTGGCGCGGGCCGGCGAAGACCGCTTCGGACGGGCCGATCTCGGCGATCTGGCCCAGATACATGACCATGACGCGGTCGGAGATGAACTGCACCACGTTGAGGTCGTGACTGATGAAGACGTAGGTCAGGCCGAACGCGTCCTTGAGGTCCATCAAGAGGTTGAGGACCTGGGCCTCGACGGATTTGTCCAGCGCCGAGACGGCTTCGTCGAGGATGATGAGCTTGGGCTGTAGCGCCAGGGCCCGGGCGATGTTGACCCGTTGCCGCTGGCCGCCCGAGAGTTCGTGCGGGTAGCGCTCGGCGAAGCGGGCGGGTTCGAGGCCGACCCGGGCGAGGAGGTCGTGGGTGCGGGCGAGCGCTTCCTTCTTGGGGGTGCCGTGGACCTCGGGGCCGAAGGCGATCGAGGCCTCGATGGTGAGCCTCGGGTTCAGGGACGAGTAGCTGTCCTGAAAGACCATCTGCACCCGGCGGCGATAGCTCCGGAGCGACAGGCGGGTGTTCTCGACGGGCGCACCGTCGAAGGTAATGGTCCCCTCGGTCGGGTCGATCAGGTGCATGAGGAGGCGGGCTGTGGTCGACTTGCCGCAGCCGGATTCGCCGACGACGCCGAGCGTCTCGCCCTCCAGCACCTCGAAATCGACGCCGTCCACGGCGTGCACGGTCTTCGTCGCCCGACCGATGATCGAGCGCTCGACCGGAAAATACTTTTTCAGGCCACGGACCTGGAGGAGGGGCTGGCGGCTCATCAGGTCTTGATATCCATGGCGGAACGCAGCGAGTCGGAGAGCAGGTTGAAGGAGATGGAGGTCGCGAAGATCATCACCCCGGGCAGGGCTGCGACCCAGGGCTGGACATAGATCGCGGTCCGAAGGGTGTTGAGCATCAGGCCCCATTCGGGGGCCGGCGGGCGCACGCCGAGGCCGAGGAAGGAGAGCCCGGAGGCCAGGATCATCGAGACGCTGATCAGGCTGGTGGCGTAGACGAAGATGGGGCCCAGCACGTTGCCGAGCACATGGACGCGGATGATGGTCAGCGCCCCAGCCCCGGAAGCTCTCGCCGCCTCGACGAAGTCGCGGGATCTGAGCTGGGTCGTCACCGATTCGGCGATCCGGGCGATCGGTGGAACGAAGACCACGGTGAGCGAGATCAGCGCATTGCCGAAGCCGGCCCCCAAGGCACCCGAGAGGGCGACGGCCAGCAGCACCGAGGGGAAGGCGTAGAAGACGTCGATCGTCCGCATGATCACCGCATTGGCGATGCCGCCGGCATAGCCCGCGATGATGCCGATCGCACTGCCGATGAAGAACGCGAAGACGACCGGGGTGACACCCATGAGGAGCGAGAACCGCGCCCCCCAGATCAGGCGGGAAAGCATGTCGCGGCCGAGTTCGTCGGCACCCAGGGGGTAGCCCTCGGTGCCGATCGGCTTCAGGCGGTTGATCATCGAGCCGTCGAGCGGGTCGGCCGGCGCCACGACGGGAGCGAAGATCGCCATGCCGAAGAGCAGGAGGAGGACGGTGCTCGCGCCGATCGCCACGGGGTCGCGGCGCAGGCGCTGCCATACGGTCGACCAGTAGCCCTGGGCCTTGACCGGCGCTTCGAGCTCGATCTCGCCCGGCGGCAGGACAGCCTGTGCCATGTCCGCCTAGCTCCGCTGGATGCGCGGGTCGAGGGCCGTCTGGACGACATCGACCATGAGGTTGAGGATCACGAAGAAGAGGGCCAGGACCAGGATGGTACCCTGCAGCAGCGGCAGGTCGCGCTGGAAGATGGCGGTGTTGAGGAGCATGCCGGTGCCGGGCCAGGAGAAGACGGTCTCGATCAGGATCGACCCGCCCAGGAGATAGCCGAGCTGCAGGCCCATGACGGCAAGGGCCGTGGGCGCCGCGTTCTTGCCGACGTGGAGGAAGACGCCGAGGTCGCCCAGGCCCTTGGCGCGCAGGCCGGTCACGAAGTCCTGCGCCAGGATGTCGGCGACCAGCGCCCTGACGGTGCGCGCGACGATGCCCATCGGGATCACCGACATGGTGATCGCGGGCAGGATCAGGAACTGGAAATGCGCCCAGTCCCACTGCCACTGCCCCGAGCCGCCGGGGCCGGCGCCGGTGGCGGGCAGCCAGCCGAGTTGGGCCGAGAAGATGATCACCAGCACCATGCCGAGCCAGTAGTGCGGCACGGAGACGCCGAGCACGGCCAGCGTGGAGGCGGCCTTGTCGACCCAGGAATTGCTGAAATAGCCGGCGACGAAGCCGAACAGGCAGCCGAGGAAGAAGCCGATGACCGTGGCGACGGCAGCCAGGAGCAGGGTGTTGCCGACGGCCCGGAAGACCTCGGTGGCGACCGGCCGCCCGGAGGCGATCGAGGTGCCGAGATCGCCCGAGAGTGCCCGGCCGAGCCAGAGGATGAACTGTTCGGGATAGGAGCGGTCGAAGCCGTAGAGGGTGAGCAGCATCTCCTGCAGCTCGACCGAGGCATCCGCCGGCAGCACCGAGATCAACGGGTCGCCCGGCGAGATGTGGACCAGCGCGAAGCAGACCAGCGCCACCCCCAGGAGAATCGGGACGGCATAGACCACACGGTAGGCGAGATAGCGGAGCATGCTGGGCCGGCGACCTCCTCGAGGGAACGGCAAGGGCCGGCCCGGGCAGGGTCACCCGGGCCGGCGGTGCGTCGTTCAGTCGGCCAGGGTCATGGTCGCGATGTCGATGAACCAGGACCTGGGCTGGACCACGTTCTCGACCCGGGGAGACATGGCACGAGGGCCGACATCGTGCGCGATCCAGACGAACGGGGCCTCCTCGACGATCCGCTTGTGCAGCCGGGCCAGGGCCGCGTCGCGCTCGGCATCGTCGAAGCTGGTGCGCGCATCGGCGATCAGCGCGTCGAACTCGTCATTGCCGAAATAGCCCCAGTTGTTCGAGACCGGCGGGAAGGTGCCGGTCGAGGTGAAGCGGACCATGGCGAAGAACGGGTCCATGGCGGCGAACGAGACGTTGATCGCGTGCGCCCCGCCCGCGGTCTCGTCGTCGGCACCGCGGCGCCAGTTGGTGAAGAGGGTGTTCCACTCGAGGACATCGAGCTCGACGTCGAAATAGCAGTCGCGCAAGGACTGCTGGACGTACTCGTTCATCGGGATCGGCTGCATCTGCCCGGAGCCCGAGGCCGAGGTCTGGACCTTCACCTTGACCGGATTGTCGGCGGAGAAGCCGGACTCCTCCATCAAGGCGCGAGCGGCGTCGGGATCGTACTTGATCTCGAACTCGGGGTTGCCCCACCAGGGGTGATCGGGGCCGACCGTGCCGACCGGAATGGCCATCAGGCCGCCGAGGAAGGCCTGCAGCTCCTCGCGATTGATGCAGAGATTGGCCGCTTGCCGCACGTTCTTGTCGAGCCAGGGCGAGCCTTCGAGGAAGGAGAGCTGCCAGGGCCAAACATGCGGCTGGGCGTTCGAGTGGATGACGAAGCCGCGGCTCTCGAGCTGCGGGATGGCGTCGGGCGAGGGCGCCTCGATCCAGTCGACCTGGCCCGACAGGAGCGCTGCCGTCCGGGCATTGGCCTCGGGCATCGGGATCAAGACGACCCGATCGATCTGCGGCCGCCGCTTCTCGTCCCAATAATCGGGGTTGGCGGCGAGCTCGAGCCGTTCGCGCGGGGTGAAGCCGGTGACCTGGAACGGGCCGGAGCCCGACGGATCGGCGGCGAAGGCGGTCCAGGCCGCCTCGGCACTGCCGGTCTCCTCGAACTTCGCCTGCCAGTGCGCGGGCGAGGCCATGAAGAGATTGGTCAGGTTGATCGGCAGGAAGCTGTCGGGCTCGGAGGTCGTGAGTTCGACCGTCATCTCGTCGATGACCCGGGCCGAGCGCAGGGTCGGCATGCGGGATGCAGTGACGCCGACCTGGCTCGCGTCGAAATGCGGTGCCGCCTCGTCGAGCACCTTCTGGACATTCCAGACCACGGCCTCGGCGTTGAAGGGCGAGCCGTCGTGGAAGGTGACCCCTTCACGCAGGGTGAAGATCCACTTGGTGGTGTCGGCCGGATCGACCGCCCAATCGGTGGCGAGGCCGAGGATCAGCACCGACGGCGCGTCGGCCTTCGACAGGTCCCACTGGGTGAGGCTGTCGTAGATCGGGATACCGGTGAAGCGATTGCCCTCGAAGCCCTGGTCGGGCTGGCCGAGCGTGCGCGGGATGTCGGCGGCGGTCATGCCGATGGTCAGCACCTTTTCGGCTGCGGCGTCCGTCGGCATGGTGGCAAAGCCGAGTGCCGTGCCGGCCACGAGTGCGGCAGCGAGTGTCCGGGTGATCGTCATTGCTGTGTGCGGTCCCTCTTCTTGGTTGTCGGCGCTGAGGCCGTTGCACGTCATCAGGGCGCAGCAAGTCGCGTGCCAGGCACCCGACGGCGCACCGGCGCTTGCCGTTCGCCGCTGCATGGCGCCATGATCCCCGACCATGGCCGCTGCCAGCGGCGACATGGGCCTCCCTGCGCCGTTGCCTAATTCGTTAGCATCATGCGAGGTCAGTGGCCAGATGCCTATGGCGGCGGCAAAGCTGTCGAGGGTAGCGAGGACCTGCGATGCGGCTTTTGCTGATCAACCCGAATACCAACCCCGAGGTCACCGAAACGGCCGCCCGGGCGGCCCGCGGCGTGCTGCCGAACGGCAGCGAGCTGGTGACCGCCACCGGTCGCTTCGGTGCGCGCTACATCGCGAGCCGGGCCGCTGCCGCCATCGCCGGACACGCCGCCCTCGAGGCCATGGCCGAGCACGTCGTCGGCTGCGATGCGGTGCTGCTCGCCTGTTTCGGCGATCCGGGGTTGTTGGCGCTGAAGGAAGTCTCGCCCGTGCCGGTGGTCGGCATGGCCGAGGCGTCCTGCCATCTCGCCTGCACCCTCGGCCGGCGCTTTGCGATCGTCACCGGCGGCGAGCGTTGGCCTTCGATGCTCGAGGAGTTCGTGGCAGCGCAAGGGCTGAGCTCGCGTTTGGCCGGCATCCGGGCACTCGCACCCACGGGCGACGTCCTGACCCGCGACCTCGATGCCGGCATCGCCCAGCTCGCCGAGGCCTGCCGGCTGGCGGTCGAAGAGGACGGGGCAGAGGTCGTGATCCTCGGCGGGGCGGCGCTCGCGGGCCTGGCCCACCGGGTCGGTGAAACCGTCGACGTGCCGGTGCTCTGCTCGCTCGAGGCGGGGGTCCGGATGACCATCGCCGCAGCCTCGCTCGCCCCCCGCAAACCCGGCACGGGCTCGCTCGCCTCGCCGCCATCGATCGAGAGCGTGGGCCTCTCCGCCGCGCTGAGTGCCCGGCTGCGCGGCTGAGGGGACCGTCAGCCGGCGCGCAAGAGTGCCAAGGCCTCGGCGTGCAACTCAGGAGTCGCGGCCGCCAGGACCTCGCCGGTCGAGTGGAGCCTGAGTGGCGCCCCGGCCCAGTCGGTGATGACCCCGCCCGCCGCCTCGACCAGCGGCACGAGGGCGAGGTAGTCATAAGGCTCGAGGTCGGTCTCGAGCACCAGATCGACATGGCCGGCTGCCAGGAGTGCGTAGGCATAGGCGTCATAGCCATAGCGATTGACCCTGCCCTTGGTGGCGAAGCGGTCGTAGCGGACGGCGAGCGTTGGACTTTGCGGCGCGTGCCCGGCGCGGTAGACGGCAGCGGCGGCGAGCGTCCGGCAGGAACTGGTGCGGATCGGCGCCCCATTGAACCATGCGCCGCGACCCTTGACCGCGTGGTAGCGCTCGCCGATCGCGGGTGTGTCGACGACGCCTATCACCGGCACGCCGTCGTCGAGCAATGCTATCAGATTGTTGAAGAGCGGCATGCCGGTGATGAAGGACCGCGTGCCGTCGATCGGATCGAGCACCCAGACGAAGCGGTGGTCGAGCCGTTCGCGGCCGTGCTCCTCGCCGAGGATGCCGTGCTCGGGCACGCGCGCCGCCAGCACCTTGCGCATGACGCGCTCGGTCTCGCGGTCGGCCACGGTCACGGGCGAGAGATCGGCCTTGTCGACGATCTCCATGGGCTTGCGGAAATAGCCGAGCGGGATTGGCCGGGCGGCTTCGCTCACGGCCATGGCCGTGGCCAGGAGGTCATCGAGGGTCATTTCTGCACCAAGGGGCGGGCGTCCGGGGTCAATGGCCGCGCGTGCGCAAACCCAGATGCTCGCGCAGCGGCTCGAAATCACGGTCGTTGTGCAGCAGCCACCAGTCCTTGTCGAGGCAGCGCGTCGCGATCAAGAGGTCGATGGTCTTGCGCACCGTGATCCCCTGGCGGTGGAGGCGTCGGTAGTGCGCCGCCGCCTGCCGGGCGATGACCGGATCGACCAGACTCACCTCCTCGAAGCGCCCGAGCAGCTCGCTCGCCTTCTCGGCCTCGCGCTCGACTGTATAGCCCTGCAAAACCTCCACGACGATCAGGTCACCCACGACGATCTCGGCGTGGTGCAGAATCTCCTGGAGCTTCAGCGCTCCGGAGCTGTCGACGCCGCGGAAGAAGTCGATCCAGACGCTACTGTCGACAAGGATCAATCGACGCCCCGGTCACGACGCATGGCGTCGAGATCGCCCTCCCATGACGGCAGCTTGCCGAAATAGTCCGCGACCTCGCGCTGACGCTCGCGGCGGACCAGTTCCTCGAGCGCCCGCTCGACGATGGCCTTCTTGGTCGACAGGCCAGTGACCCGCCGCGCCTCCTCGATCAGCTTGTCGTCGATGTCGATATTGGTGCGCATGGGCGATCTTTTTGTGCAGAACATCCGCAATTTATACACCAAGCGCACCACGCGATCAATCACGGCCCGCTTGACCTCGGGCACAAAGCGGCGGAAACCGGGGATCCGGCCACCAGCCATCGGATCGCCGTCATGACCTTCGCCCGCTATCCGAGCCTCGAGAACACCGTCGTCTACGTCACCGGCGGCGCTTCCGGCATCGGTGAGCAGATCGTCCGCGCCTTCGCCGACCAGGGCTCGAAGGTCGGCTTTTTCGACTTCGATGCCGAAGGCGGCGAGCGGCTGCGGGCCGAGCTCGCGGGCGAGGGCGCCACGGTGCGGTTCGAGTCCGTCGATCTGCGCGACATCGAGGCGCTGCAGGCTGCTTTCGCGGGCCTGCAGGCGGAATTCGGTGCGGCCCAGGTGCTGGTCAACAACGCCGCCCGCGACGACCGGCACGGCTGGGAGACCGTGACTTCCGACTACTACGACGAGCGGATCGCGACCAACCTCAAGCACATGTTCTTCGCCATCCAGGCCGTCGCCCCCGGCATGATCGAGGCCGGCAAGGGCTCGATCGTCAACATGGGCTCGAACTCCTGGTGGGAGGCCGGCGGCGGCTTTCCGGTCTATACGCAAGCCAAGGCCGCGGTGCACGGCCTGACCCGCGGCATGGCCCGCGACCTCGGCCCGCACCGCATCCGGGTCAACACCGTGGTGCCGGGCTGGGTGATGACCGAGCGGCAAAAGACCTTGTGGGCGACGCCCGAGGCCCTGGAGAAGCACCGCCAGCGGCAGTGCCTCCCCGACCTCATCGATCCCGTCTACCTCGCCCGGATGGTCCTCTTCCTCGCCTCCGACGATGCGGCGATGTGCACCGCCAACAACTACATGGTCGAGGCGGGCTCGATCTGAGCCGGCTCAGCCCGTTGGCCGCTCCGGCGCAACGCCGCCGGCCCTGAGCTTCGCCTCGGCCTCGGCCTGGATCGCCTTGCAGAGGGCCGTGAGGAACGGGTCGTAGGCGCACGGCCGTTCGATCTTGTCGTAGATCAGCGCGTACTCGGCGTCGGTCCAGGTCGAGAAGTCGGCGAGGTTGTGCTGGATCTGCACCTCCAGATTGTCGAGGGCACCGGCGAAGCGGGCTTCCGGCGTCGCCCGCTCCTCGAACTCCAAAAAGAGCGCCTCGATCCGCTCGCCGGTGGGCGGACCGAGCCGCTCCCGGATCTCCTCGATCGCCGCCGCCTCGCGCTGCTGCTTCAGCTGCTTGCGCTCGGAGGTGTCGAAATAGGGCACGTCGCCGACCAGGGCCTCGACCAGGTCGTGGACGACGATCATCTCGAGGGTCCGGCCGAGGTCGACCGGCTCCTCGAGGTGCGGGTGCACCAGGATCGCCATCAGCGCCATCTGCCAGCTGTGCTCGGCGACACTCTCCCGCCTGCCGTCCGAGAGCCAGCTGTGCCGAAGCTCGCGCTTCAGGCCCTCGCTCAGCTTCAAGAAGTCGAGGATGGTGCCGAGGGCGAGCGCCCGCGCCCCTGCCATCAGGCCACCTCGACGCGCCGGGCTGCCTTCTTGCGCTCGTTCGGATCCAAGAAGCGCTTTCTCAGCCGGATGTGCTGCGGGGTGACCTCGACCAGCTCGTCGTCGGCGATATAGGCGATGGCGCGCTCGAGGGTGAGCTTGACCGGCGGGGTCAGGAGCACGGCGTCGTCCTTGCCCGAGGCCCGCATGTTGGTCAGCTTCTTGCCCTTCAAGGGGTTGACCTCGAGGTCGTTGCCGCGATTGTGCTCGCCGATGATCATGCCGGAATAGACCTTGGTGCCGTGCTCGACGAACATCACACCGCGGTCCTCGAGGTTCCAGAGCGCATAGGCCACGGCCTCGCCCTGCTCGCCGCTGACGATCACCCCGGTATGCCGCTGGGCGATCGGGCCGCGATAGGCCTCGAAGGCATGAAAAAGCCGGTTCATCACGCCGGTGCCGCGGGTGTCGGTCAAAAACTCGCCGTGATAGCCAATGAGTGCTCTGGACGGGGCGTGAAAGACCAGCCGCTGCTTGCCCGCACCTGCCGGGCGCATCTCGACGAGATCACCGCGCCTTTTGGTCAGCTTCTCGACGACCGAGCCGCTGTGCTCCTCGTCGACATCGATCACCACCTCCTCGATCGGCTCGAGCCGCTGCCCGGTCACCGGGTCGCTCTGGAAGAGCACGCGCGGCCGGCTGATCGAGAGCTCGAAGCCCTCGCGCCGCATGGTCTCGATCAGGACGGCGAGCTGCAATTCGCCCCGGCCCGCCACCTCGAAGGCGTCGTTCTCGGGCGAGCGGCTGACCTTGATCGCGACATTGCCCTCGGCCTCGCGCACGAGGCGGTCCCAGATCTGCCGCGAGGTGACTTTCGACCCGTCCTGGCCGGCATAGGGGCTGTCATTGACCGAGAAGGTCATGGCGATGGTCGAGGGATCGATCGGCTGGGCCGCGATCGGCTCTTCGACCAGGGGATCGGCCAGGGTATCGGCGACGGTGGCCCTGGTCAGCCCGGCAATGGCGATGATGTCGCCGGCCAGGGCCTCCTCGACCGGCTGCCGCTCGAGGCCGCGAAAGGCCAGGATCTTGGAGACGCGGCCCTGCTCGATCAGCTCGCCGGTCCGGCTCATCGCCTTGATCGGCTGGTTGGGGCGGATGATGCCGCTCTCGATCCGCCCGGTCAGCAGCCGGCCGAGATAGGGGTTGGATTCGAGCGTCGTCGCCAGCATGCGAAAGGGGCCCGTCGCGTCGGCCACCGGCGGCTTGACATGGCTGGCGATGAGATCGAAGAGGGGCGCCATGTCGGTCTGCGGGTCACCCAGCTCACGCACCGCCCACCCCTGCTTGGCCGAAGCATAGAGGTGCGGGAAATCGAGCTGGTGCTCGTCGGCATCGAGTGCGGCGAAAAGGTCGAAGATCTCATCCAGCACCGCCTCGGCGCGCTGGTCCGGCTTGTCGACCTTGTTGATGACGACGATCGGCCGAAGCCCGATCTTCAAGGCCTTGCCGAGCACGAACTTGGTCTGTGGCATCGGCCCTTCGGATGCATCGACCAGCAAGAGGCAGGAGTCCACCATCGACAGGATGCGCTCGACCTCGCCGCCGAAATCGGCGTGGCCCGGGGTGTCGACGATGTTGATCCGCACATCGTGCCACTGCACCGAGGTGCATTTCGCGAGGATGGTGATGCCCCGCTCGCGCTCGAGGTCGTTGCTGTCCATCGCCCGTTCGGCGACGCGCTGGTTGTCGCGGAACGTGC
>DAIRDJ010000082.1:0-17241 GCA_036796215.1 Geminicoccaceae bacterium | reverse complement strand
CTGCGCTCGATGATCGAGACCCGGCCCGACTGGTGCATCAGCCGGCAGCGGGCCTGGGGCGTGCCGATCGCGGTCTTCGTCGACAAGCGGACAGGCGAGCCCCTGCGTGACGCCGCCGTGGTCGAGCGCATCGCCCAGGCCTTCGAGACCGAGGGGGCGGATGCCTGGTGGACCCGCGACCCGCAGGACTTCCTGGGCGATGCCTACCGGGCGGATGATTTCGAGAAGGTCGACGACATCCTCGATGTCTGGTTCGAATCCGGCTCCACCCACGCCTTCGTCCTCGAGCAGCGGCCCGAGCTCAAGTGGCCGGCCGATCTCTATCTCGAGGGCTCGGACCAGCATCGCGGCTGGTTCCACTCGTCCTTGCTCGAGAGCTGCGGCACCCGCGGCCGCGCCCCTTATGACACGGTCCTGACCCACGGCTTCGTCGTCGACGGCAAGGGCGAGAAGATGGCGAAGTCGAAGGGCAACGTCGTCTCGCCCATCGACCTCATGAAGACCCATGGTGCGGACATCCTCCGCCTTTGGACGGTCTCGGCCGACTACGCCGAGGACATCCGCATCGGCAAGGAGGTGCTGGACGGCATCGGCGACAACTACCGCCGGCTGCGCAACACGCTCCGCTACATCCTCGGCAATCTCGACGGCTTTCGCGATACCGAGCGGCTGCCACACACGCAAATGCCGGAGCTCGAGCGTTGGGTGCTGCACCGGCTGAAGGAGCTCGACGGGCTCGTGAAGAGTTGCAATGCGAGCTACGACTTCCCGAGACTCTATTCGGCGATCCACCATTTCTGTGCGCTCGACCTCTCGGCCTTCTATTTCGATGTCCGCAAGGACAGCCTCTATTGTGATCCCGAGGAGAGCCCGCGGCGCCGGGCGGCCCGGACCGTGCTCGATCAGCTCTTCCACTGCCTCGTGCGCTGGCTCGCCCCGGTTCTCGCCTTCACTGCCGAGGAGGCTTGGCAGGCGCGCTTTCCGGCCGAGGACGGCAGTGTGCATCTCGAGCTCTTCCCCGATCTTCCCGAGGCCTGGCGCGATGCGGCGCTCGCCATCCGCTGGGAGCGGGTGCGGCGGGTGCGGCGGGTGATCACCGGCGCTCTCGAGATCGAACGTAGCCATAAGCGGATCGGCGCCAGCCTGCAGGCGGCACCCGTCGTCTACGTCACGGCCGAGGACCGGGCGGCGATCGAGGGGCTCGATTTGGCCGAGCTCAGCATCACGAGCGGCATCGAGGTGCGGGTCGGCGAGCCGCCGGCAGGTGCCTTCAGCATGGCCGAGGTGCCGGGTGTGGGCGTCGTGCCCGCGCTCGCCACGGGTGCCAAGTGCGGCCGTTGCTGGCAGGTGCTGCCCGAGGTGGCGGCCCCGGGCGGGCTCTGCCGGCGCTGCGCCGATGCCGTCACCGCCCGCGCGGCCTGACCGCGTGCCCGCTCGGCGAGCCAGTCCGGCATGAGTGCCCCACGAGAGCCCCAGGAGGCGGCGGTGGCGGGCCCCAGCCGTTGGCTCGGATCCCTGCTCTTCGTGGTGATCCTGCTCGTCGATCTGGTGACCAAGGAATGGGCGCTGGCCAATTTCCTGGGCCAGGGGCGGGTCGAGGTCACCAGCTTCTTCAATTTCGTGCTTGTCTGGAACACCGGCATCAGCTTCGGCCTGTTGCAGACCGATGGCGAGCTCGGCCGCTGGCTGCTCATCGCCCTGGCCCTGGCGATCGCCACCATCCTCCTCTTCTGGTTGCGCTGGGAGCAGCGGACACCGCCGAAGCTCGCCATTTGGTTGATTCTGGCGGGCGCTCTCGGTAACGTCGGCGACCGGATCCGCTTCGGTGCCGTGGTCGACTTTCTCGATTTCCACGCCTTCGGCTACCATTGGCCGGCGTTCAACGTCGCCGACAGCGCGATCGTCGTCGGTGCGGTGATTCTGGTCGCCGACGGCTTGTTCAGTGGCGGACGGACGCTAAGTGCCGGGGGGAAACAAGAGTGACGGCGGTGGGGCGGAAGGTCGAGGGCGAAGCGCACCGAGGGAAGGGTCGCACGGCATCAAGATGGCTGGGTATATGGGTGATGGGCATGGGCGTCCTGGCGATGACCGCTTGCAGTGGCACGGTGCAGGAGCGGCTCGGCATGAGCCGGCGTGCCCCGGACGAGTTCCAGGTCGTGCGTCGGCAGCCTTTGGTGATCCCGCCCGACTATCGCCTGCCGGCTCCCGGCACGCCGAGCCCGGCGCAGCAGGACGCCGACACCTCGCGCGGCGCGCAGGAGGCCCTGCTGGGCGGCATCGGTGCGGCACCGGGCGCGCGCGCAGCCGGCCAGAGCCCCGGCGAGCAGGCGTTGCTGCGCGCCGTCCCTGGCACCGCGGACCCGAACATCCGCGACATCATCTTGACAGAGAACACCGAACTCACCCAGCTCGACGAGAGCCGCTTTCTTTTCATCCTCGATTTTCAAAGGCGGGCGATGGTCGGTGCCAGGGGTGTCGACAACCCGATCGATCCCGCAGCCGAGGCCGCACGGCTGGAGGCCGAAGGCATCAGTGCCCGGGTGGTCACCCGCCGGGTCGGCTCGACCATCGTCCAATAGCGACCAAGCCCTCGGCCGTCATCATCGGGCGGGTGGCACCCCAGCCGGCGGCCGGCAACACCCCGTCCACAGCCGAAAGGCAGACCGCGTGAGGAGCATGATCTTGGCGACAATGGCAGGTGCCGTGGCGATCGGGCTCAACCTCAATCCCGGGAAGGTTGCCGCCAGCGGCATGTTCCACCCCGACACCTTCACGCTCGACAACGGCATGCAGGTGGTGGTGATCGAGAACCACAGAGCACCCGTGGTGTCGCACTGGGTCTGGTACCGGGTCGGCACCGCCGACAGCCCACTCGGCAAGTCCGGCCTCGCCCACTTCCTCGAGCATTTGATGTTCAAGGGTACCGAGCAGATCCCGCCCGGCGAGTTCTCGAAGATCGTGGCCCGCCACGGCGGCAACGACAATGCCATGACCTCGGCCGATTTCACCACGTACTTCCAGAACATCGCCCGTGACCGGCTCGAGATGGTGATGGAGATGGAGGCTGATCGGATGGTCAACCTTCGCCTCGATGCTCGTGACGTCGAGGCCGAGCGCGACGTCGTCCTCGAGGAGCGCCGCAGCCGTGTCGACAACCAGCCCGCAGCACTCCTTGGCGAGCAGCTGAGCGCCGCCCAGTACCTCCACCACCCCTATCGCCTGCCGATCATCGGCTGGTACCATGAGATGGAGAGCTACACCAAGGAGGATGCGCTGGCCTTTTACGAGGACTGGTACGCGCCGAACAACGCCGTCCTGATCGTGGCGGGTGCGATCAGCCTGGACGAGCTCCGGCCGATGGCCGAGCGCACTTACGGGGCGATTGCGGCCCGGAACGTCCGTGAGCGGCAGCGGGTCAAGGAGCCACCGCACATCCTCGAGCGGAGGATCGAGCTCGCCCACGAGCGGGTCGAGCAGCCGAGCCTGATGCGCTCCTATCTGGCACCGAGCTTCGCCACCGCTGAGGACAACGAGGCCTATGCGCTCGAGGTCCTGGCCGAGCTTTTCGGCAGCGGCGGGACCAGCCGGCTCTACCGGTCGCTCGTGGTCGAGCGGGGTCTCGCCACCGGGGCCGGGGCCTATTATCGCGGCTCCAGCCTCGATCAGACGACGTTTCGACTCTATGCGAGCCCGCGCCCGGGTGGCGATCTCGACACGCTCGAGGCCGCGATCGACGCCGAGATCAAGAAGCTCCTCGAGGGGGGCGTGACACCGGAGGAGGTCGCCCGCGTCCAGCAGCGGATGATCGCCGAGGCCGTCTATGCCCGCGACAGCCTGACCACGGCCGTTCGGGTGTTCGGCAGTGCCTTGACCACGGGCTCGACCATCGAGGACGTCGAGGCCTGGCCCGAGCGGATCGCGGCCGTCACACCTGAGCAGGTGATGGCGGCGGCCGAGCGCGTCTTCGACCGCACCCAGGCGGTGACCGGTCGGCTGGTGCCCGCCGCCCCGTCCGCCCTGGGTGTCGGACCCGTCAACGGATCAGCAGGATGATAGGCTTTGCCCGATTGCATGACACCGCCCATTTATGGCGACACCCCCTGGCTTTGGCGACTGCGGCCATGATGGCGCTGCAGCTGACCTCCAGCGATGCCACGGCCCAGGCCGAGACGCTGGTCGAGGAGGTGGTGACCCCGGCCGGGATCACCGCGTATTTGGTGCGCGAGCCGGCCGTACCACTGCTCGCCGTCACCTTCGAGTTCAAGGGCGGTTCCGCTGCCGATCCGGTCGGCCGCGAAGGCCTGTCGCGGATGGTGGCAGGCCTGCTCGACGAGGGGGCGGGCGAGCTCGACAGCCTCGCCTTTCGCACGCTCCTCGAGGACCAGGCGATCCGTTTGGGCTTCAGTCACGGCCGTGACGCCTTCTCGGGCCGGCTCCTGACGCTCGGCGAGAATCGCGAGCAGGCCTTCGAGCTGCTCCGCCTCGCCCTGGCCGAACCGCGCTTCGATGCGGAGCCCGTCGAGCGCATCCGCCAGCAGTTGATCGCCGACATCCAGCGTCGTCGCAGCGATCCCAATACCATGGCAGCGCTCGCCTGGTTCGAGCACGCCTTTGCCGGCCACTCCTATGGCCGAACCACCCAAGGCACCATCGAATCGGTGGCCTCGATCGGGGTCGACGAGCTTCGGGCCTATGTCGCCGAGCGGTTCGGCCGCGACAACCTCGTGATCGGGGTGGCGGGCGACATCACCGCCGAAGAGCTGGCACCGCTCCTGGACAAGGCCTTCGCGCATCTGCCCGAGAGTGCCGCCCTGCCGCCGCTCGAGCCGGTGACACCAGCGACGGCCGAGATCCTGCTGCAGCGGATCAACGTGCCGCAGAGTGTCGTGACCTACGGCCTGCCGGGCATCGCCCGCGACGATCCCGACTACTATGCGGCCTATGTCGCCAACTACATCCTCGGCGGCGGCGGCTTTGCCTCCAGGCTCACCGAGGAGGTGCGCGAGAAGCGGGGGCTCGCCTATTCGGTCTATTCCTACCTCATGGACACCCGCCTCGCCCCCTTGTGGATGGGTGGTGTTGCCACGAAGAACGACCAGGTCGCCCAGTCGATCGCAGTGATCAAGGGCGAGCTTCGCCGGATGGCGGCGGGTGATGTCTCGGCCGTGGACCTCGCCAATGCCAAGACCTACCTCACGGGCTCCTTCCCGCTGCGCTTCACCAGCAACGAGAACGTCGCCCGCATCCTCGTCGACATGCAGGCGAACGATCTCGGCATCGACTATCTCGACCGGCGCAACGCCTATATCGAGGCGGTCACCCTCGAGGACCTGAAGCGGGTGAGCGCCCGCCTCTTCTCGGACGAGCTCCTGGTCTCGATCGTCGGCGACCCCGTGGGGATCGAGGCGACCCGCGATCTCACCCCCAAGGCCCTCCTCGGCGGCAGCGGTGGTGGCGAAGGCTGAAGCGAGGGACGACCGAACCACACCGGCGGCGTCCCGGATCCGCCGGCTGCCCGAGGCGCTGGTCAACCGGATCGCCGCGGGCGAGGTGGTCGAGCGGCCGGCGGCCGCGGTCAAGGAGCTGGTCGAGAACGCCATCGACGCCGGGGCAGGGCGGATTCGCATCAGCCTCGAGGCCGCCGGCCGCCGGCTGATCCTGGTCGAGGACGACGGCTCCGGCATGCGCCGCGACGAGCTGCTGCTCGCGGTCGAGCGGCACGCGACGTCGAAGCTCCAAGACGACCAGCTGATCGACATCAAGACCTTGGGCTTTCGCGGCGAGGCGCTGCCCTCGATCGGCTCGGTGAGCCGGCTGACGCTGTCCAGCCGGGCGGTGGGCGAGGCGCATGGCTGGCGGCTGCGCTGTGTGGCCGGCGTCCTGCAGCCGATCGAGCCTGCGGGCACACCGCCCGGGACCCAGGTTGAGGTGCTCGATCTCTTCTTCAATACCCCGGCCCGGCTCAAGTTCCTCAAGTCCGACCGCCGCGAGCAGGAGCTCGTGCGCGACATCGTCGAGCGCCTGGCGATGGCCGAGCCGGGCATCGCCTTCGAGCTCGAGGCCGAGGGCCGGCGGCTGCTCAATCTGCCAGCCACGTCGCGGGCCGAGCGCCTGGCCGCTCTCCTCGGCCGCGAGGTGATCCAGAACGGCATCGAGCTCGAGGCCGAGCGCGAGGCGGCTCGGCTTGCCGGGATCGCCGGCCTCCCGACGCTCAGCCGCAACCACGCCCGCCACCAGTTCCTCTTCGTCAACGGCCGCCCGGTCCAGGATCGGCTCTTGAAGGGTGCCTTGCGCGCCGCCTATGCCGACCTCATCCCGGCCGACCGGCAACCGATCGCAGCGCTTTTCCTCGAGCTGCCGGTCGATGCGGTCGACGTCAACGTCCATCCGGCGAAGACCGAGGTGCGCTTTCGGGATGCCGGCGAGGTGCGGGGGCTCATCGTCGGTGCCCTGAAACGGGCCCTCGCCGAGCACGGCCAGCGGACCTCGTCGAGCGTCAGCACGGCGGCGCTCGGCCGGTTCACCAGTGGTACGAGCCCGAGCAGCGCCTGGCGGCCCTCCGGCGGGAACTACCAGCCGGCCGCCGGCCTTGCCGAGGCGGCGACCGCCTGGCAGGCCCCGGCCGCTTTCGACGTGGGAGCACCGCGTGTGCGCCACGCTGGCAGCGCGCCCGAGCCGGTGGCCGCCGACTACCCCTTGGGGGCCGCCTGTGCGCTCCTGCACGACACCTATATCGTCGCCCAGAGCCGGGACGGCCTCGTCATCGTCGACCAGCACGCCGCCCACGAGCGGCTGGTCTACGAGCGGCTGAAGGCGCAGCTCAAGGCGGGCGAGATCAACCGCCAGGCCCTTTTGATCCCCGAGGTGGTCGAGCTCGACGCCGGTGCCCGCGCCCAACTCCTGGAACGGACGGACGACCTCGACCGGCTCGGGCTCGTGCTCGAGCCTTTCGGCACGGCGGCGGTGCTGGTGCGCGAGACGCCGGCGATGCTCGGCAATCCGGCAATCGGTCGGCTGCTCGACGATGTCGCGGCCGATCTGGCCCGGCTCGATGCGGCCCTGCCGCTTGAGGAGGCCCTGTTGGGCGTCCTCGCCTCAATGGCCTGTCACGGCAGTGTCAGGGCCGGGCGGCGGCTCACGCCCGACGAGATGAACGCGCTCTTGCGTGACATGGAGGCCACAGCCCATTCGGGCCAATGCATCCACGGCCGACCGACCTACGTGGCGCTCGCCAAGGCGGATATCGAGCGGCTGTTCGGGCGCCGCTGAGGGGCCTTCAAAACACTGGTCGATGCCTTACGTCTGGGCTAACTGAGGCCCGGGAAAGGCGCTGCCATGGAGCTACGATGACCTACGTCGTGACCGAAGCCTGCATCAAGTGCAAATACATGGATTGTGTCGAGGTCTGCCCCGTCGACTGCTTCTACGAGGGCGAGACGATGCTGGTCATCAATCCGGACGAGTGCATCGATTGCGGAGTGTGCGAGCCGGAATGCCCGGCCGAGGCGATCCTGCCCGACACCGAGAGCGAGGCGGAGAAATGGCTCGAGCTCAATCGGCAATACTCGACCGGACCCTGGCCGAACATCACCCGCAAGGGTGAGCCGCCGACCGATGCCGACGAGTACAAGGACATGGCGGGCAAGTACGACAAGTTCTTCAGCGGCAATCCGGGCAGCAGCAGCTAGCGCTGCGGCGGACCTCGGCGCGGTCGGTGCGGTCGTGCCAAGTCGGCGATCGGGGCCCGCGGCTTAACGTCTCTTAACCATCCGGCCATGTGGCGGCGAGGGTTCGCTGCAACGCAACTGTGGCATTTTGGGCAAATTCGTGTTAAGCCTAAGCCGCTGTGATGGGAGAAGAGGTGCAAAAGCCCTCGGCCGAGCCCTCGGTGATCACGGTTACGCCTTCTCTGCCGCATTGGCCAGGACCGAATGCGGGAGATGTTTGCGTGCCTTGGTCGAGCGTGCAGGGCTGGTCGGTCCGTCCGGCTAGAGGCAATGACAGCTTTGCGGAGAAACGGCCCGATGGCAAAGGAATTAGCATACGACGTCGGTGACTACATCGTCTACCCTAGCCACGGGGTAGGCCAGATCACCAAGATCGAGAAGCAGACGATCGCCGGTATCAGCCTTGAGATGTACGTCGTATCCTTCGAGAACGAAAAGCTGATCCTGCGCGTGCCGGTCGAGAAGGCACCCAAGTCCGGCATGCGCAAGCTCAGCAGCCGCGAGAAGATCCAGTCGGCCCTCGATGCATTGAAGATCAGGACCCGGCCGCGACGCAACATCATGTGGAGCCGCCGCGCACAGGAGTATGAGGCGAAGATCAACTCCGGCGATCCGGTCTCGATCGCCGAGGTGGTGCGTGAGTTGCACCGCGCCGACGACACCGACCAGTCCTATAGCGAACGGCAGATGTATCGAGCTGCGCTCGAGCGGCTCGCCCGCGAGGTGGCGGCAATCGATTCGGTCGACGAGGCCGCTGCGACCAAGAAGCTCGAGAAGGTGCTGCTCGCCGCCGCTGCCTGACCGTTGCTCCTCGCCAATGGCAAAAGGGCTCCCTCGGGAGCCCTTTTCTTGCTGCTCCACATGGTTTTTGACGGCCCGCACGTGCTCGAGCGCACGGGGATTGGAACGGTGGCGGTGCCGTAGTCGTTTCAGCTGTTGAACACGCAGGACCTTGCGCTCTGGAATTTGCTTTTCTGGGAGAACGGCGATGCGGAGGAACTGGACGACTTGCCCAACGAAGGGCCGGACGATGGTCGTGGCGGCAGCACTTGCGACGTTGCCGTTGGGCCTGGCGTCGGCGCAAGAGCTCATGCGGGACAGCAGCCAGACACGCTGAAGCCAACGCTCGAGACACTTTCGGCCTAAAGCTCGCTCGAGTTCGGGGTGGTCACGAGTGATGCGGTCGAGCTCGGCCAAGTCTATGACGTGATCGTCGACCCGGTGGACGGCGTCTTGAAATTCGTCGTCGTGATGCGCGGCTCGACCGTGTTCGGCATCGACTTCCCGCTCGTCGGCACGCGCGCCGCCGTCCCCTGGCATCGCGTTCAGGTCGAGGACAGCCCCCGTCAGTTTCGCCTGGACATGACGCTCTAGGAAACCGAACAGCTGCCGGAGTGGGAAGGGGAGCGCACGGAGGGGGCCGATCTCGGCCCTGCACCCGTTGACGAACGTGCCGACGTGCCGGCGCAGAACTAAGCGGCGTCGACCGGCTCCCAGCGTCGGCTCAGGGCACTTCTGGCAGTCGCCTCGCAGACCGCCTCGACCCGCTGCCCCTCGGCGAAATCGGGCCAAGCCGGGGTGCCTGTGGCGATCGCTTCCAAGAGATGCGCCGCCTCGATGACCTTCAGGTCATTGAACCCGATCCCGTGCCCCCAGCCCGGTGTGAAGCGGCCGAACGGTGGGTGCGGCGGGCCGGTCAGGACGGTGCGAAAGCCGTTGTCGTCGGCGCGTTCCGCGGGTTTGAAGAGCTGGATCTCGTTGAACCGCTCCTGGGTGAAGCGCAGCCCGCCCTGCCGTCCGTAGAGCTCGAAATCGAGCCCGTTCTTGCGCCCCCAGGCAATCCGCGAGCAGCCGAGATGGCCCAAGGCACCGTTTTCGAAGCGGACCAGCACCTCGCTCACATCGTCGTTCTCGACCCGCCGCAGCCGCCCCTCGGCGTCCAGGCGTTCCGGTATCGCGGTGGCGAGGCCGGCCGCGACCTCGGCGATCGGCCCCACCAGATAATGCGCCAGGTTGACCAGGTGGCTGCCCATGTCGCCGAGCGCCCCCGTGCCGGCCTTCGCCACTTCGCAGCGCCAGGAGAAGGGGAAGGCCGCCGGCCCCATGAAGTCCTCGTCGAAGATCGCCCGAAACTGGGTGACCGCCCCGAGCTCACCGTCCGCCACCAGCTTCTTGGCGAACGCCACGGCCGGTGAGCGTAGATAGTTGTAGCCGACGAGCGTGGTCGTTCCCGCCGCCTCGGCCGCCGCCACCAGGTCCGCCGCATCGGCCGCGCTCAGGGCCAGGGGCTTCTCGCACCAGACATGCTTGCCGGCGGCGAGCGCCGCGAGCGCCATCTCCTTGTGCAGGATATTGGGCGTGGTGATCGAGACCAGCTCGATCAAGGGATCGGCGACGAGCTCGCGCCAGTCGGTGGTCGCCCGAGAAAAGCCGAAGCGGGCGCGCGCCGCCTCCGCACCGGCCGGGCTCACATCCGCCACCAAGTCGAGTCGCGGCCTGAGCGCCGGCTCGAAGACGTGGCCGACAGCGATCAACGCCTGGGCATGACAGGCGCCCATGTAGCCGGTGCCGATGACCCCGCAGCCGATGCTGCCGGCCTCGGGTGAGCCGCTCAAACCGTGCCACCCAGCTCGGCCGAGAGATCCTGCAGCTCCTTGCCGCCGGCCATCAGGTTCTGCAACTCCTCGAGATTGACCTCGTCCTTGTCATAGGTGCCGAGCGTCTGGCCGCGATTGAGAACGGTGAAGCGGTCGCCCACGGCGTGCGCGTGGCGGACATTGTGGGTGATGAAGATGACGCCGAGGCCCTTCTGCTTGACCTGGAAGATATATTTCAGGACCATCGAGGTCTGCCGCACCCCCAGGGCCGAGGTCGGCTCGTCCAGGATCAGCACCTTCGCACCGAAATAGACCGCCCTGGCGATCGCCACGCACTGCCGCTCGCCGCCCGAAAGCGTGCCCACGGCCTGCTCCGGGTCGCGCACATCGATGCCGATCCGGCTCATCTCCGCCCGCGCCACCTGGTCGGCCTCGCCGAAATCGAAGAACTTGAAGGGCCAGACCCCCTTGGTGGGCTCGCGGCCCATGAAGAAATTGCGGGTGATCGACATCAAGGGGATCATCGCCAGATCCTGGTAGACCGTGGCGATCCCGGCATCCAGGGCCTCGCGCGGGCTCTGGAACTCGACCGGCTGGCCATCGACCTTGAAGACGCCGGAGCTCGGCTTGTGCACGCCGGCGAGGGTCTTGATCAGCGTCGACTTGCCGGCCCCGTTGTCGCCCAGGAGGCAGTGCACCTCGCCCCGGTTGACGGTGAGACTGACCCCGGCCAGGGCGATCACCGAGCCGAAATGCTTGGTGATGTTCTCGACCTCGATCAGCGCCGGGCCGGACGCGGCCCGGGCTGCCGGGCGGGGCGCTGCCTGAACTGCTGCTGTGGCCATCTCAACGCTCCCCGGTCGCGCGCTTGCGGACGATGTTGTTGAAGAAGACGGCGAGCAGCAGCATCCCGCCCAGGAAGACCAGGTACCAGTCCTGGTCGATCCGCGTGTAGGTCAGCCCGATCAGCACCATGCCGAAGATGATGGCGCCGAAGAAGGCGCCGATCACCGAGCCGTAGCCGCCGGTCAAGAGACAGCCGCCGATCACGGCCGCGATGATCGCCTCGAACTCCTTCTGAAAGCCCCGCCGGGCATCGGTGGAGCCGGTGTCCATGACGGTGAGGATGGCGACCAGCGCCGCGCAGCAGGCGGTGGTCATGAAGAGTGCCGTCTTGACCCGCCGCACCGGCACGCCCGAGTTCCTGGCCGCGTTGCCGTCGCCGCCGGCGGCGAAGATCCAGTTGCCGATGCGGGTGCGGGTGAGGACGATGGTGCCGACGACGGCGAGGCCGAAAAACCAGATGATGTCGACCGAGATGCCGGTCACGCGGGGCAAGCCCGAGGCGAAGGTGTCGATCATGCCGCGCTCGGCGAGCCAGGCGAAGAGCCCGGTGAAGGCTTGGCCCGAAAAGAGCGGGGCGAAGGCGCTGTCCCCGACCGCTTCCCTGATGCCGCGCATCTGGGTCGAGCCGCCCGTGGCCCACTTGAGCCCGACCAGGGTCAGGCCACGGAAGATGAAGAGGAAGGCCAGCGTGACGATGAACGAGGGCAGGCCCGTCCTGAGCACGATCTGCCCGTTCAAGGCGCCGAAGGCCGCGGCCATGGCGAAGGTGACGAGAATGGCCAGGATCAGCGGCAGCTGCAGCACGGTGACGGCGGTGCCGAAGATCAGCCCGGCAAAGGCCACCATCGAGCCCACCGAAAGGTCGAACTCGCCGCCCACCATGAGCAGCGAGGCGCCGATGGCGAGAATGCCGAGCTGGGCCGCCGGCGACATGAAGGTCAAGATGCCCGAGAGGGTGAACATCTGCGCACTGGCCATGAACCAGAAGAAGATCGCGACCAGGATGACGCCGGCGAGCGCTCCCAGCTCGGGGCGGCGCATCAACCGGACGATAAAAGATGCCTTCTGCAGCCGCTCGTCGGCCGTTGCCACTGCCATGCCCGCCTCCCTTGGCGCCGGTTATCGTTCAGCCTGAAAGTCGGCCCATCGTCGGCCCATCGTCCTCGAGGCAGGGGGCCGGGCCGTCGCCAGCCCGACCCCGCGCCATCGCCGGGTCGCCGCTCTCAGCGAATGCCGCGACCGCTGAGCTCGACCACCAGCGAGGCGTCCTCGCCGGTCACGAGATTGGGCCCGGAGGGCACGTTGCCGCCCGGCATCAGCCCGTAGCGGGAATGCAGCGCCAGAAACGCCACGGGTAGGTAGCCCTGGAGGAACTGCTGCTGGTCGATGGCGAAGGCGGCCTTGCCCTCGGCCACGGCCTCGAGGAAGGAGGCCGAGAGATCGAAGCTCGCGAGATTGATTTCGCCGACCTTGCCGAGCTGCTCGAGCGCGGCCAGGGCCGGCTCGCCGGCGGTGGACGCACCGAGCGCCAGGACGGTGTCGATCTCGGGGTTGGTGTCGATCGCCGCCATCAGGCGAGCCCGGATCTCGCCCGGATCCATGGTCACCGGCAACACCGTGACCGAGCCGCCGAAGCCGTCGGCAAAGCCCTCGCAACGCAGGTCGAGCGCCACGTTGCCGACCTCCTGGTTGATGCAGACACCGGTGGTGCCGCCCATCTCGGCGAGGCGCTGCCCGGCGATCATGCCGGCATCGTACTCCTCCTGGCCGACATGCAAGAGCGCACCCAGGCCAGCCGAGACATCCGAGCCCGAATTCATCGAGATCACCTTGATGCCGGCGGCGACCGCCCGCTCGATCGACGGGCCGAGCGCATCGGCGTCGGGGATCGAGACGATCAGGCCATAGGGCTCCTGGTTGACCGCGGCGTCGATCAGGCTGCCCATGGCGACCATGTCGAAGGTCTCGGGTGCCCGGTAGTCGACCTGGACGTCATAATCCCTGGCCGCCTCGTCGACGCCGTTCTTGACCACCGACCAGAACGGATCGGCCGCCTGACCGTGGCTCACCACGATGATCTGCGTTTGCGCCATGGCCGTGCCGGCCATCAGGGCACCAGCCAGCACGGCGGCACCGAGTGTCCTCGTGATCGTCATTGATACCTCCCGATTTGATCCTGCAGAACACCGCCGGCCGAGCTCGCTGCACCGCGCGATCCGGAACGGCGTTTCCATCTGCTTGCCAATATGGAATACACATTCTATCCCTTCGATCAAGGCCTTTGGAACAAAAATTCCAGATGACCGTTGATTGGAACGAATGTGCCGGCGATGAAACAGATGTCACCGAACCAGCTGGCGGGCGCGCCACCAGACCGCTTCGCCGATCTCGAGCAGCTCATCGCCGCCCGGCACGCGGGCTTGAGCTCGAGGCTCAAGGACATCGCCGTCTTCACGCTCGCCCACCCCAACACCATCGCCCTCGAGACCGTGGCGACCGTGGCCGAGCAGGCCGGCGTGCCACCCTCGGCCCTCGTCCGCTTCGCCCAGGCCCTGGGCTTCGACGGCTTCAGCGACATGCAGCGCCTCTTTCGCCTGCGCCTCGTCGAGCAGATGCCGAGCTATGCCGACCGGCTGGCGCAGCGCGAGGGCGGCGAGACCAGCACTGCCGACACGCTGGACCAGCTGGCCGCCGCCGCCCATCGCGCGATCGACGACCTCGCCGCCGAGACCCCGCGCGAGGCCCTGGCCCAGGCCACGGGGCAGCTCGCGCGGGCCCGGCGGATCGACATCATCGCCCAGCGACGCAGCCTGCCCGTGGCGTCCTACCTCCTCTACGGCCTCTTGAAACTCGAGCGGCCGACCCGCCTGCTCGACAACCAGGGCGGCATGCTGGCCCAGCATCTCCGCTCGCTCGACCCCGCCGACGTGCTGGTCGCCGTGAGCTTCAAGCCCTACGCGCCCGAGACCCTCGAGGCCGTCCGCGCCGCCGCCGAGCGCGGCCTCGAGATCGTGGTGATGACCGACCTGCCGGTCAGCCCCTTGACCGCCTTCGGCAAGCCCACCCTCTTCGTCCGCGATGCCGAGCTGCAGCTGGTCCGCTCGCTCGCCGCCGCCATGTGCCTCGCCACCTGCCTGATCATCGAGACCGGCCACCGCCTCGTGGCCGCCCGCACCCGCAAGAAGGAATAGGCGTTCCAACCTTGCGTTGCTATGGAATGTATGTTTCGTTGGCGTGGCAGGCAGGCGGGGGAGGCCGAAACGCATGGCACCAAATGAGAGGGCGAGAACCGAGGCGACGCTCGATGTCGTCACCATCGGCCGCTCGTCGGTCGATCTCTACGGCGAGCAGGTCGGCGGCCGGCTCGAGGACACCTCCAGCTTCGCCAAGTATGTCGGCGGCTGCCCCACCAACATCGCCGTCGGCACCGCCAAGCTCGGCCTGAAATCCGGCCTGATCACCGCCGTCGGCGACGAGCACATGGGCCGCTTCATCAAGGAAGAGGTCGAGCGCTGGGGCGTCGATACGCGCTGCCTCAAGACCGACCCCCTTCGCCTGACCTCGCTCGTCATCCTCGGGATTCGCGACCAGCACACCTTCCCCTTGATCTTCTATCGCGAAAACTGCGCCGACAGCGCGCTGGATGCCGACGATATCGACGAAGGCTACATCGCCAGTGCCAAGGCCGTGGTCGTCACCGGCACCCACTTCTCCAGGTCCAATCTCGACGCCGCGTCGCGGAAAGCCGCCGAGGCGGCCCGCGCCCACGGTCGCCGCGTCGTCTTCGACATCGACTACCGCCCGGTCTTGTGGGGCCTCACCGGCCACGGCCTCGGCGAGGAGCGCTTCGTCGAGAGTGCCAGGACGTCCGCCCATCTCCAGACCATCCTGCCAATGTGCGACGTCGTCGTCGGCACCGAGGAGGAGCTGCACATCGCGGGCGGCACCACCGACACCCTGGACGCGATCCGCAAGGTCCGCGACCTCTCACCCACGGCGCTTATCGTCTGCAAGCGCGGGCCCATGGGCTGCGTCGCGTTCGACAGCAAGATCCCGGACGACATCGAGCAGGGCATCAAGGGCCCGGGCTTTCCGGTCGACGTCTACAATGTGCTGGGTGCCGGCGACGCCTTCATGAGCGGCTTCTTGCGGGGCTACCTCCGCGACCTGCCCATCGAGGACTGCTGCCGCCTCGCCAATGCCTGCGGCGCCTTCGCCGTCTCGCGCCACGGCTGTGCACCGGCCATCCCCTCCTGGATCGAGCTTTCGCATTTCCTGGAGCACGGTTCGCCGGTCCGGGCCTTGCGCAAGGACCCGGTGCTCGAGCAGCTGCACTGGAGCACCAACCGCGAGCGCCACTGGCCGCAGGTGCTGGCCTTCGCCTTCGACCACAGGAGCCAGCTCGAGGCGATGTGCGACACCGCCGGCGTCAGCCACGACCACATTCCGTACTTCAAGGGCTTGTGCCTTCATGCGGTCGAGCGGGTCAAAGGCAATCGCACCGACCTCGGCCTCCTGCTCGACGGCCGCTACGGCGAGGCGACACTGGCCAAGGCCACGGGGCAGGGGCTCTGGATCGGCCGGCCGATCGAGCGGCCGGGCTCGCGCCCGCTGCGCTTCGACGACGGCCCCGACCTCGGCCGGGTGCTCCAGGAATGGCCGAGGCAGCACTGCGTCAAATGCCTCGCCTTCTACCACCCGGACGATCCGCAGGACCTGCGCCAGGAGCAGCTGGAGCGCTTCCTGGTCCTCCAGGACGCCGCCCGCAGCACCTGGCACGACCTCTTGATCGAGATCATCGCGAGCAAGTCCGGCCTGGCGGAGGACGAGCAGACGACCGCCCGCGCCATCTGCCAGTTCTACGAGGCCGGCCTCTACCCCGACTGGTGGAAGCTCCCCGACCCCGGAAGCGACGCTGCCTGGGCCGCCATCGCCGAGGCGATCGAGACCCACGACCCGCACTGCCGGGGCGTCCTCTTGCTCGGCCTCGATGCGCCCGAAGCCGAGCTCGAAGCCGCCTTCGCCCGGGCCGCCACCCACCCGATCTGCAAGGGCTTCGCCGTCGGCCGCAGCATCTTCGGGACCCCCGCCGAGGACTGGCTGGCCGGCCGCATCGACGATAAGCTCGCCGTCCAACGCATGGCCGAGGCCTATGGCCGGCTGATCGCCGCCTGGGACGAGGCAAAGGCAGGAGCCGCCTGATGTCCACCCTGTTGCTCAAGAACCACGCCCCCGCCGCCGACGGCCTGGTCCACCGGGTCACGCCGGAGAGCGCCGGCTGGGGCCATGTCGGCTTTGCCGTCTATAGGCTCGCGACCGGCCAGCGCCTCGAGCGCGCCGGCAACGACGAGGAGCACTGCCTCGTCATTCTGGCAGGCACCTGCACCATCGAGGCCGGCCCCGAAATCTTCCGCTCCATCGGCGGCCGTTCCAGCCCGTTCCAGGGCAAGCCCACCGCCGTCTACACCCCCTACCACACCGCCTGGGCCGTCATCCCCGAGTCCGACCTCGAACTCGCCGTCTGCGCGGCCCCGGGCGGCGGCGACCACAAGACTCGCCTCATCCGCCCCGACGACATCAAGACCTCGACCCGCGGCAAGGCCACCAACACCCGCCACGTCGCCGACATCCTCCCCGAAACCGAGCCCGCCCACTCCCTCCTCGTCGTCGAGGTCGTCACCCCCTCCGGCTGCTGGTCCTCCTACCCCAGCCACAAGCACGACACCGACAACCTGCCGCACGAAAGCCAGCTCGAGGAAACCTACTACCACCGCTTCGACCCCCCACAAGGCTTCGGCTTCCAACGCGTCTACACCGACGACCGAACCCTCGACGAAACCATGACCATCGAGAACGGCGACGTCGTCATGGTCCCCAAAGGCTACCACCCCTGCGGCACCGCCCACGGCTACGCCCTCTACTACCTCAACGTCATGGCCGGCCCGAAACGAGTGTGGAAGTTCAACACGGAAGAATGTCACCGTTGGCTGTTGGGGTGAGGGAAAGGGTAAGAAGAAGCCGTGCCTATCCGGTTAACGCAGACAGCCACTACCTGTAGGGTGTGTCCACTT
>DAIRDJ010000081.1:0-17270 GCA_036796215.1 Geminicoccaceae bacterium | reverse complement strand
ACCAAGATCATGAACGAAGGCTGGGCCAGCTACTGGCACCACAAGATCATGACCGCCCTCGATCTGCCCCAATCCATCCACCTCGAGTTCATGGTCCGCCACAACCAGGTCATCTGCCCGCATCCCGGCAGCCTCAACCCCTACCACCTGGGCTTCGTCATCTGGCACGACATCGAGCGCCGCTACGGCGGCCCCGCTACCGAGGAGGGCCGCGCCAAGATGTTCGAGGTCAGGGAATCCGACCGCGACACGGCCTTCCTCCGCCGCTTCCTCACCCCCGAGATCATGCGCGAGATCGACCTCTTCTCCTACAAGCCCAGGGGCGAGCACCTCGTCGTCGACCGCATCGCCGACGAAGAGCACTACGCCGAGGTCAAGGCCAAGCTCCTGGCGCAAACCGGCACGGGCTCACTCCCCGTCATCAAGGTCATCGACGCCGACCACGCCGGCAGACGCACCCTCATGCTCCGCCACGAGCACGACGGCCGCGACCTCGACATGACCCACGCGGAGAAGACCCTGCAACACCTCCGCACCATCTGGCGCCACGACGTCTACCTGCAAACCAAGCTGCGCGGCAAAAAAGCCCTGATGAGCGCCACCGAAGCGGGGTTCGATGCACGGTTGGTGGCTTGAGATAGGCAAGCGAGCTGGGGAAGATGATCTTCCCCAGGCCCCATCATCACTTCGGCTGTGGGATGGCGAGGGCGTCGGCTCTTCCTGCCCGGTCACGGCAGCGACTTCAGCACCCTGCGCGTGCAGCGCCGCCAGCGCCTCCGCCTTGCTCGTCCAGTGGAACGCCGTCGCTCATTGAGAGATACCACAAGCTCGACTCTGACCGACGGCCGACTCTCGCCATGAGCCACGCCCGAGAACGCCGGACGGGCGGGTATCCCCATGTCTCGAGCGCAACTTGGGTTGGCGGATGGTTCTGCTATGCTGCTCGCATGATGACCGTCGAACACAACGTCTACGGCTCGGCCGGATTTCGGCGCGGCGCTCTGCGCAACGGCGCCGCCTGATCGGGCAGGCCCTCGAACACAACGATGCCGAACGTCCCGACCCCTGCGCCGTCCGACCTCCAGCCGTTGTCGCCGCCGGTATCGAGCCCGACGACGAGCTTGCGCGACTCCGGCGACAAGACCTCGACAATCGGCGCCGCCGCCGCCAAGCTGCCCCGGCTGCTGGCCAAGCCGGTGCGCCGAACGGGCTCGCAGGGGCCCGTCGTCATCGATACCTATCGCGGCTATGCGTCCGAAGACGCGCTGTTCCTGGTCGGCCGCATCATTCGCCAGCCGACCAGCGACTCGACCAGCGACTACTCCGCCGCCGGCAGCCTCTGGTACGTCGTGCGCCGCCTGCTGCGCAGCGGCGTCAGCGGCGCCCGGCTGATCGCCACCATTGACGGCCAGAACCAGGGCCTGATCACCGATCGCGACGGCTATTTCAGCCTGCGGATGCGCCTGCGGCAGCCGCTGTCGCCGCATCGCCCATCGGCCAAGGTGCAGCTGCGGCTGATCAAGCCGGCCTCGGCCGAAGCCCAGGCCGAGCTGCTGGTGGCGCCGCCCGACTGCCGCTTCATGGTCATCAGCGACATCGACGACACCGTGGTCGCGACCGGCGTCGCCAACAAGGTCCGGATGATCTCGCGCATGCTGCTCAAGAGTGCCGAGAGCCGCATCGTCTTCGCCGGCGTGGCGGAATCCTATCGGCAGCTCGGCAGCGGCGTCACCGGACGCGAGAACAACCCGCTGCTCTACGTGTCCCGCGGTCCCTGGGTGATCTACGAGACGCTCGAGGCGTTCTTCAAGTTGCATCGCTTTCCGCCGCACCCGGTGCTGTTCCTCCGCGAATGGGGCCTGCGCTTTCGTCCACCCTTCGTCCGCCGCGACGCCGACCACAAGATCGAGATCATCAACGAGCTCCTGGCGGTCTCGCCCGAGCTGCCGGTGGTGCTCATCGGCGACAGTGGTCAGCACGACCCGGAGATGTACCACGACATCGTCAAGAGCTGGCCCGACCGGGTGCGCCTCGTCTTGATCCGCGACGTCAGCAACGGCAGCCGCAGCCTGGCCATTGCCGAGCTGGCCAGGGACGCGGGCATCCCGTTCATCCTGGCGAAATGCTCCGGCGAGATGGCCGCTGCCGCCGCCGGGCTGATCGCCCAGCATCCCGAGCAAGGATCGACCAGCGGGCCTATCTCGACGTCGAGGGTCAGGTCACCGCCCAGCCCGCAGAGTCGCGCCAGCTCGAGGGCGTCAGCAAACCCGTCGAGACCTACAGCGTCGAGGGCACGGTGAGCGGCAGCGTCGGCACCTGACCCGCGCCGGCAGCCGCGTTAGTCACCCGTCTCGCCGTCGGGCCGATAGAACACATGCCCGCCCACGGTCACCGTCTCGACGAACGCCGCTGCCCAGTCCGGGCTCACGCCCTGTCCATGAAAGTAGAGCGCGCCATCCGTGCGGTCGGTCAGCTCCTGGTTCAAGGCCCGCCGTGCCACGTCCATCGTGATCTCGTAGCGATCGAGCTCTTCCGCATCGAGCGGGTTGCCGTCGCACCACCAGGAGAATTGGCAAGGGCCCTCGTCCCGGCCTTGCGTCACCACCCCGCAGACCGTCTCCGGGAACGCGTCTGACGCCAGCCGGTTCATGACGACCTTGGCCACCGCCTCCATCGCCGCCAGGTCCTCGCCCTTGGCCTCCCAATAGACCGTCCGCGCAAGGCAGGTCAGGGCATCCTCGAGCGGCGCATCGCCCTCTGGATCGACCAGCTCCGCCTCTGCGGGCTCGATCGTCTCGGCCGCCGGCGTGCCTTCCGCCGCCGCCTCCTCCAGCACCTCGCCCTTGGCCAGGGTGGCGTCCACGGCGGCTTCCTCGGCCGCCCTCACCGCGACCGTCGAGGCGACCATGAACAACCCGACCGCACAGACCCCGGCCACCAGCCCCGAACCACGCTCCATGACCCGTCCCCGCCCTCCGCTGTGCAACCGTCTCAGCAAACGCCCGGCCGGCTCGAACGTTCCGCGCCGCTGCCACGGGCGGGCAAGATGACCGAAGGGTCGCCTCGGAACAACAGGTCGCGGCCGCGAACGACAGCGTCGACACCGCCTAAGGACGGTGCCATCCTCTCCCCACGGCGGGGCCACAGGCGACCGCCAGTGGAGGGACGTCGACGACCTTGCCGGCAGGACGCTTGTGACCACTGCTGCGGCCGCACTTCGCGCCGAGGCCATTGCGGTCTCGTTCGACGGGCTGACGGCGCTGGCCGATGTCAGCCTCGAAGTGCCGACCGGCCGGATCATCGGCCTCATCGGCCCCAACGGTGCCGGCAAGACGACCGCCGTCAACGTGCTTTCGGGCTTTCAGCGACCCACGGCCGGCCGGGTCGTCATGGACGGGATCGAGGTCACCGGGGGCAAACCGCACGAGTTGCGCCGTCAGGGCCTCGCCCGCACCTTCCAGGGCGGCCGGCTCTTCGCCGATCTCTCGGTCCTCGACAATCTCGAGGTCACGGCCGTCGGGCTCGGGCGGACCAGGCGGGAAGCAGCCCGCCTCGCGGCTGCCATGCTCGACTGGGTCGGGATCGGCCATCTCGCCGACCGTCAGGCCGGCACGCTGCCCTATACCGACGAGCGGCGGGTCGCCATCGGCCGCGCCTTGATGCTCGAGCCGGGCTACCTGCTGCTCGATGAGCCGGCGGCCGGCATGGCCGAGTTCGAGGCCGAGGAGCTCGCCTCTCTCGTCCGCCGGATCAAGGCCGAGATCGGCTGCGGCATCCTCTTGATCGAGCACAATATCGGCCTCGTCCGCGAGCTCTGTGAATGGATCTACGTGCTCGATTCCGGCCGCCTCATCGAGACCGGCAACAGTCCTGCCATCCGCGCCAGCGAGCGGGTCCGCCATGCCTATATGGGCACCGCCGCCGAGGTCGCGGAGATCGTCCCGTGACGCTGCTCGCGCTCGCGGGCCTCACCGTCCGCTACGGCCGGCTCACGGCCTTGCGCGACGTGTCGCTTAACCTCGAGGAGGGCGAGATCCTCTTCGTCACCGGCCCCAACGGTGCCGGCAAGTCGACGCTGCTGAAGGCCATCGCCGGCGTCGTCGCCCCGGCTGGCGGGACCATCGGCTTCGCCGGCCAGGCGATCACCGCCAATCCGCCCGAGGCCACGGCCCGGCTCGGCTTCTCCATGGTGCCGGAAGGCCGCCACGTCTTCGGCGGGCTCACCATCGAGGAGAACCTGAAGCTCGGTGCCGGGATGCGCGCCGATCGTGGCCGCATGGCCCGGGACCTCGAGGCCGCCTACGCCACCTTCCCAATGCTGCAGGAGCGCCGCCATTCGGCTGCCGGCATCCTCTCGGGTGGCCAGCAGCAGATGCTGGTGATCGCCAGGGCCCTGATGACCGCACCCCGCCTCATCGCCATCGACGAGCCGTCGCTCGGTCTCGCACCGATCGTCATCGATCAGGTCTACGACCGCCTGCTCGCACTCCGCGCCGAGCGCGGCCTGACCCTTCTCGTCGTCGAGCAGAGCAGCACCCGGGCGGTCATGACCGGCGGCCGCATGCTGCTGCTGCGCGCCGGCCGCATTGTGCTCGAAGGCGACGCCCGAGAGCTCAGCCGGGGCGATGCCGTCGAGCGCGCCTATTTCGGCGATGACGAGACGGCGGGCGCATGACCGGCACCCTGCAGATCCTCTTCGACGCCTTGAGCCTCGGCAGCCTCTATGCCCTGGGGGCGCTGGGGATCGCCTTGATCTTCGGCGTCATGCGGCTCGTGAACTTCGCGCATGGCGACTACATCGCGTTCTGCATCTTCGCGCTCTTGTGGCCCACGACCGAGGCCGTCACGATCATCTTCCTCGGTCAGCTGCCGCCCCTCCTGCTGATCCCCCTGGTCGTCACGATCGGGGCGCTCGTCTCCGTCGTCTCCGAGATCCTGGTCTTTCGACGGCTCAGGAACGCCAATCCGGCGACCATGATGATCGCCTCCTTCGCCCTGGGCTTCGTCATCCAGCACTTTCTCTTGATGCTCTATTCCAGCCGGCCCAAGTCGCTCTCGCTCCTGCCGACGCTGGCCCGGCAGGTCGAGATCGCAGGGGCGCGCATCCCCCTTCTCCAGCTCGTCACCATCATCGCCACCATCACCATCCTCGTGGGCCTCACCCTGTTCTTGAAGCGCACCCGCTTCGGCCTCGAGATGCGAGCATCGGCCGAGGACTTCACCATGGCCCGCATGCTGGGCGTGAAGGCCAACAGCGTCATCCTTTTGGCCTTTGCCATCTCGGGCGGGCTTGCCGGCTGCATCGGCCTCGTCATCGTCGTGCAGACGGGAACCGCCGACATCAGCATGGGCCTCTCGGTGATGCTGGTGGCGTTCATCGCCACCGTCATCGGCGGGCTCGGCAGCCTCTATGGCGCCGTGGTCGCGGGCTTCCTGATCGGTGGTGCCAGTGTCCTCATGCAGGTCATCCTGCCGCTCGACGCCCGCCCCTTCCGCGACGCTTTCGTCTACGCCTTCGTCATCATCGTCCTGATCTGGCGGCCGCAGGGGCTCTTTGCGCCCAAGACGGCAAGGCAGCGGGTCTGAGGCCATGACCGAAGCCCCCTCGGTCCTCGCCCGCACCGTCTGGACACCGCTCTTGCTGATCCTCCTGCTCGCCGCCATGGCATTTCTCGCCTGGAGCTTCGGCTCCGGCACCCTGCAGCGCACCGTGGTCGAGATGCTGATCCGCGTCGTGCTGGTCGTCGGCATCTGGATCTTCGTCGGCAATTCCGGGATCATCAGCTTCGGCCATGTCGGCTTCATGTGCCTCGGCGCCTATGCCGCGGCCTGGCTCACCATCCCGCCGATGCTCAAGCAGCTCACGCTCAGCGGCCTGCCGACGGTCATCCTCACCAGCCAGTTCCCGTTCTGGCCCTCGGCCTTGGCTGCCGCCCTCCTGGCCGCCGTCTTCGCGCTGATCATCGGGCCGATCCTGATGCGCCTCGCCGGGATCGCGGCCTCGATCGCCACCTTCGCGATGCTGGCCGTCATCAACACGGTCTATGCCAACTGGTCGTCGGTCACGGGTGGGACGAGCTCGATCGTCGGCATCCCCATCCGCACCGACCTCTGGCTGGCCCTGGGCGCTGCCGCTGGCGCCATCGTCATCGCCTATGTCTACGCTATCTCGCGCTCGGGCTTGGCGCTCAGAGCCGCCCGCGACGAGGCGATCGCAGCCCAGGCCTCGGGCGTCAATATCGAGCGCGAGCGGCTCATCGCCTTCGTGCTGAGCGCCTTCGTCTGCGGGGTGGCCGGCGTGCTCTACGCCCACTTCCTCGGCATCGTGACGCCAGACGCGTTCTTCCTCGGCACCACCTTCATCGCCCTTGCCATGCTGGTCGTGGGCGGCATGTACAGCCTCTCGGGTGCCGTCATCGGCGTCGTCCTCATCTCGACCATCATCCAGCTGCTCCGCTGGCTCGAGCGCGGCGTGCCGCTGGGCGACATGACCCTCGCCATCCCCTCGGGCTCGCAGGAGATCGCCATCGGCCTCGTGATGATCGTGATCCTGGTGCTCAGGCCCGCCGGGCTCATGGGCAGCCGCGAGCTGACGCTGCAGCGGCGGGGCGGGCTGCGGGCACAGCGCTCGCAGCCCGCCGAGTAGACCGTTGCCGGGCGCCTCAACCGTCCGCGAAGGCCGCCCCGTTCACGAACGCCGCCATGTGCGCATCCAGCGCCCGCCGGTAGGCCGGCCGCGCCTCGGCCCGCTCGAGATAGGCCGCGAGCCGCGGCCGGGCCGCAACCAGATCGGTGTGCCGCAGATTTTGCAGGACGGCGGCCATCATCAGATCCCCGGCGGTGAAGCTGCCTTCGAGCCACGGTCGATCGCCGAGCCGGGCGTCGAGATCGCGCAGCCGCCGCTCCACTTGGGCTACCACCATCGGCCGGCGCTCCTTGGCCCAGGCAGCATCGGCGAAGAAGAGGTCGATCTCGGCCAGCTCGCTGATCGGCGGGCCGACCGAATCGAGAGCGGCGAACAGCCATTGCACCGCCTTGGCCCGTGCCACCGGGTCAGGCGGCAACAGCGTCTCGCTCCGGGCGCCGACATGCAGCACGATGGCGCCGGATTCGAACAGCACGAGGCCGTCCTCCTCGAAGACCGGCACCTGGCCGAAGGGCTGGCGGGCGCGATAGGCCTCGGATGCCAGGTCGTCGCCGCCGACCAGGTGCTCCCGGTAGGCGAGCCCCACCTCCTCGAGCGCCCAGCGCACCCGCATGTCGCGAACCAGCCCACGCACGCCGGGTGGCACCCACTTGAAGGCCGTGACGGTGATCATCGCGGATCTTCCTTGAGCGTATGGTTAATTAACAAATCGTTTAAATACAGCTGTCGCACCTACCGTCAAGCCCGGTGCGCCGGCAAGCTGGATTCCCGGTCGTGTTTTCGCCTAGGCTCGATCGCGACACGCACCGCTCCGACAGCAGCAGTGGCCGGGTCGGCCGGCTTCGGGGCGTCTTGTCACCAACGAAACGGAGGTCACCTCATGCACTGCCGCAACACCGCCGCCATCCTCGGGGCCACGGCCCTTTTGGCTGCGACCAGCATCACCGCTAAGGCCGAGGACATCGTCATCGGCTTCGCCACCGGCCAGTCCGGGTTCATGCAGGCCTACGACCAGCCGGCAACCGAGGCGGCCCTGATCCGCATCGACGAGATCAACGAGGCGGGTGGGCTGCTCGGCCGCCAGCTCAGGGCCGTCTTCTCCGACACCAAGTCCGACCGGGCCGAGGGGGCCAAGGCCGGGCTCGAGGTGATCGAGGCCGGGGCCGATCTGGTCGTCGTCTCCTGCGACTACGATTTCGGCGCCCCCGCAGCGCTGATGGCCGAGGCCAACGGCAAGGTCAGCTTCTTCCTCTGTGCCGAATCCGTCCGCGCCGGCATCCAGGGTGTGGGGCCGCACTCCTTCTCGGCCTCGGTGCTCGCCGCGGTCCAGGGGGCGACCATGGCCGAATGGGCGCACGAGACGATGGAGGCCCGGAACTTCTACGTCCTGCTCGACACCTGGACGGAGTACAACAAGGGCATCTGCGACGGCTTCGACTGGCGCGCCCCCATGCTGGATGGGGTCGAGATCGTCGGCCGCGACACCTTCGTCAACGACGATGCCTCGATCGCAGCGCAGATCACCCGCATCCGCAACATGGACCCCGCACCCGACGCCATCATGCTCTGCTCGATGATGCCGGGCGTGGTCAGCGCCATCCGGCAGATCAGGAATGCCGGGATCGAGATCCCGATCCTCAACGGCTCAGGGGTCGACGGCAGCTACTGGATGGACGCGGTGCCGGACCTCTCGGAGTTCTACATCCCGGTCCAGGGCTCGATCTACGGTGACGACCCCAACCCCGAGGTCGAGGAATTCAATCAACGCTATGAGGCCAAGTTCGGCGCACGGCCGTCCTCGCAATACACCTATCCGGGCTACGTCATGATCGACGTCTGGGCCAAGGCGGTGGAGCGGGCCGGCAGCACCGACGCCGCCGCCGTCGTGGCCGAGCTGGAGAAGATGGAGAACGAGCCCACCCTCTTCGGGCCGCGCACCTTCACGTCCGAGCTGCACCACCAGAACCAGGCCCGCTACCATATCGTCAAGGTCACGGACGGTGCTCCCGCCGTCGTCGACAGCTGGACGATCGCCGAGCCCGTGCCGATGGAAGCGCTTTTGCAATAGCCAACGGCGAAGGGAGGGCCGTCGCTGCGGCGGCCCTCTTGCCGAGCGGCAGCGGCCGTCGCATGAATGACGGAGCAGGCCAAGGGAGGGCAGGGTGATGAGCGACACAGGCATCGGCAAATCGGTCAAGCGCAAGGAGGATCGCCGCTACCTCACCGGTGCCGGCCGCTACACCGACGACGTGACCCTGCCGAACCAGGCCTATGCCTGGATCGTCCGCTCGCCGCATGCGCATGCCCGGATCAGGTCCATCGACAAGGCGGCGGCCGAGGCGATGCCCGGGGTGCTGCGCATCTTCACCGGCGATGACGTGGCTGCCGCTGGCCTCGGTGGCCTGCCCTGCGGCTGGGGCGTCACCGACCGCCACGGCCAGATGATGAAGGAGCCGCCGCACCCGCTCCTGGTCCAGGGCAAGGTCCGCCATGTCGGCGACAACGTCGCCATGGTGGTCGCCGAAACCCGCGAGCAGGCGCGGGACGCGGCCGAGGCCGTGGTCGTGGACTACGACTCGCTGCCGGCCGTCACCGCCGTCGAGGCCGCGCTCGAGCCCGGTGCCACCAAGGTCCACGACGAGCTCGCGGACAACCTCTGCTACGACTGGACGATCGGCGATGCCGGCCCCGTCGAGGAGGCCTTCGCGAAGGCGGCCAAGATCGCCAAGATCGAGCTCGTCAACAACCGCGTCGTCGCCAATCCGCTCGAGACCCGGGCCGCCAACGCCGCCTGGGACCCGAACTCGGACGGCTACACGGTCTATACGACCAGCCAGAACCCGCACGTCGCCAGGCTCCTGATGGGCGCCTTCGTCCTGCAGATCCCCGAGCACAAGCTCCGCGTCATCGCCCCCGATGTCGGCGGCGGCTTCGGCGCCAAGATCTACCTCTACGCCGAGGAATGCTTGTGCACCTGGGCCGCCAAGCAGGTCCGCCGCCCGGTCAAGTGGACCGCCGACCGCACCGAAGCCTTCACCTGCGACACCCACGGCCGCGACCACGTCACCGAGGCCGAAATGGCGCTCGACGAGAACGGCACGTTCCTGGCGCTGAAGGTCGACACCACCGCCAACATGGGGGCATATCTCTCCACCTTCGCGCCCTCGATCCCCACATATTTCTACGCGCTCATGTTCTCGGGCCAGTACCGCACACCCGCCATCCACATCCGGGTCAGGGCCGGCTTCACCCACAGCCAGCCGGTCGACGCCTACCGCGGCGCTGGCCGGTCGGAGTGCATCTACGTCCTCGAACGCCTGGTCGACGAGGCGGCGCGCGTGGTCGGCCTCGATCCGGTCGAGATCAGAAAGCGCAACTTCATCCCGGCCGACGGCTTCCCCTTCGCCTCGCCCGTGGGCGTCGTCTACGACAGCGGCGAGTTCGAGGCGATTCTCGAGAAGGGCCTGGCCGCCGCCGATCAGCCCGGCTTCGCGGCCCGCAGGCAGGCCTCGGAAGCCAAGGGCCGGCTGCGCGGCATGGGTCTTTCCTGCTGGATCGAGTCCTCGGGCGCCGGGCCGTCCGCCGCCGTCACCTCGCTCGGCTGCCGGGCCGGCCTCTTCGAGGCGTCCAAGGTCCGCGTCCACCCGACCGGGGCCGTCACCGTCTTCACCGGTGCCCACAGCCACGGCCAGGGGCACGAGACCACCTTCGCGCAAGTCGTGGCCGACAAGTTCGGCCTCGACGTCGACCAGGTCGACATCGTCCACGGCGACACCGCCCTCGTCCCCTTCGGCATGGGCACCTACGGCTCGCGCTCGATGGCCGTGGGCGGCGGGGCCCTCTCGCTCACCGCCGACAAGGTGATCGAGAAGGCCAAGAAGATCGCGGCCCACCTGATGGAGGCCTCGGCCGAGGACATCGCCTTCGAGAACAACACCTTCAAGGTCAAGGGCACCGACAAGGAAGTCGGCTGGGTGCAGATGACGCTTGCCGCCCACGTCCCGGCCAACTACCCGCTGGGTGAGATGGAGCCCTGCATCGAGGAAACCACCTTCTACGATCCCCCCAACTTCACCTTCCCCAATGGCGTCTTCATCTGCGAGGTCGAGGTCGAGAAGGAGACCGGCCGGGTCACCGTCGACCGCCTCCTGGGCGTGCACGATGTCGGCCGCACCATCAACCCGATGATCGTCGAAGGCCAGATCCACGGTGGCCTGGCGCAAGCCGTGGGCCAGACCCTGCTGGAGACCGTCGTCTTCGACGAGGCGGGGCAGCTCTTGAACGGCTCGTTCATGGACTACACCATGCCGCGCGCCGACGACGTGCCCTCCTTCACCATCGAAGGCCACGACGTCCCCTCGCCGACCAATCCGCTCGGCGTCAAGGGCGCCGGCGAAGCCGGCCTCACCGGCGCCCCACCCGCCATCATGAACGCCATCGCCGACGCGCTGCGCTCGGCGGGGGCCAAGCCCGTCGACATGCCGGCAACGCCGGAGCGGGTCTGGCGGGCCTTGCAGGCGGCTTAGGCGAGAGGAAGACAAAGAGATCGGGGAGGCAGCGCCTCCCCGAGCCCCTCCGTTCCTTTTGGATCGCGCGACCGATAGTCAGCAGACCCGGAGATCGACGCGGCGGGCCACACCTTCGACCTCGCGGGCGGGGCGGAGCTGCCAGTCGAGGCGGGGGACGAAGCCCTGCCGGCGGGCGAGCTCGAACGTGTCCGCCATGACGACCCCCGCCACTCGCTCCGTCTTGCAATGCTTCTCGAGCTTGGCAGCCAGGTTCACCGTCTCGCCCAGCACCGTGTATTCCAGCCGCTCGGCGTCGCCCACCGTGCCGAACATCACCGGCCCCGTGGTCACCGCCGCCGCCACGGCCGGGCTCGGCTGGCCCTGCGCTGCCCGGCTGTCGGCCCACCGCTTGCCGGTCTCCAGGATGGCCTCCATCGTCTCGACCGCGGCAGCGGCATAGTCGCCCGTCGGCCGCACGGCACCGAAGCTCGCGAGGATCCCGTCCCCCATGAACTTGTCGATGCTGCCGCCGGACGCCCGCACCGCCTTCGCCATCAGCGCCTGATACTCGCCCAGGAGTTGCATCACCTCGGCCGGCGGTAGTCGCTCGCTCAAGGGCGTGAAGCCACGCAGATCGATGAACATGATGGCCGCATCACGCATCTCGGCATGGCCGGCGACCAGCTCGCCCTCGGTCTCGGTGATCTTGCCCGCGATCTCGGGCGCGAAGAACCGCTTGAGATCGGCCGCCGCCTGCCCCTCGATGGCCGCCCGCACCAGGAGCTTGCGCGCGCGGTGCAGGGCCAGGGCCAGAACGGCGGTGACCACCAGGATCGAGACCACCTTGTCGATCTCGGCCCCCACCAGGATGCTGTAGCTCATCATGTACTCGGCGAAATCGCGGGTCAGCATCATCCCCTCCTGCGCCCAAATGGCGTAGCCGACGAGGATGAGCCAGCCGACCGCCGCCGTGCCGCCGGCGAGAATGACGAAGCCAGGCTCGAAGCGCAGCGTCCTGAGCGCGATCAGGATGAAGACGTACATCAAGGTCGGTGCCTTGAGGTAGATCGCGGGCGGGGCGCCGTATTGCAGATGAAAGCTCCAGATCGTCAGCATCAGGACGGCGACGTCGATCACCACCGAGCAGGCGAGGACGGTGCGGGTCAGTCGCTCGTTGAGGGCGAGGTAGAGCCGCCAGAGGGTGAACCCGGCATAGACCCAAAGCGCCACCGGCACCGGCTCGAACGGCACATCCGGCGGAAACGCCTTCGGCGTCAGGCTGTAGAGGACGAAAAAGCCGACGATCGCCGCGATCTGGATCAGGCTGACCAGGACCTCGCTGCGCGCCTGCTCGCGGCTGATGGTGCCGGCGATACGCTGCGGCATCGCCGCCGGCAAGGGTGGCCCGAAGACCAGCAGCTGGAGCTGCTGCAGGCAGGTGCGGACCAGCCCGACCATGCCACCCCGCGTCAGGTAGGCGGGCGGGGGTGCTGGATCGGTCGAAACCTCGAGCTCTTGGTCGGTCGGGCCGGGCATGAGCGAATCCCTCCTGGTCCCCCTTCATCTACGCGCTCGATGCCGAACGGCCAATCGCGGCACCGATCGAGCCGGCTCATATGCGCGTGAGCAACCCCGTCGAAGTGGCAACAGCAGCCGTGCCATCGTTCGGGCGGATCATCTCCTGCGGCAATGCTGCATTGCGAAAAGCGTACTACTGGCGGAGAGGTCGAAGGTCCATCTTCCGTCTGTCAGCAATGCTGCCAAGCAGCAGACACATGAAGGACCTGTATCATGACCACCCAATCCGTTATGCCCGTAGGCGGCATCGCCGGGGCCTGGCGTGGCGATCTCCGCGAGACGTCCCGCCTGAGCGCCTTCTTCGCCAGCCTGGCGCAGCGCTGGACCGCCTACCAGACCTACCGGCACACCTTGGCCGAGCTCGAGACGCTCAACGATCGCGAGCTCAACGACATCGGCCTCAGCCGCTGGGACATTCGTCGGGTCGCCCGCGACTCGGCCAGCATGGCGCATTTCATTCAGGGCTGACCGGCCGCTGAAGCTGCGGCCGAGCCTGTCGCTCCTGCCGCACATGCGCTATCGACCCCGGGACAACCAGCCCGGGGAAGGACCATGGATCTCGATCGGTTCAAAGAAGAGGCACACCACCTCGTCGACTGGCTGACCGAGTACTACCGAACGATCGAAGCCCGGCCCGTCAGAGCCCAGACGGCGCCGGGCACGATTGCGGCCGGGCTTCCGGCACACGCGCCAGAGCGGCCTGAAGATTTCCGGGCGATCCTCGCGGACTTCGAGCGGATCGTCATGCCTGGCATCACCCACTGGCAGCACCCCCGCTTCTTCGCCTATTTCCCCGCCAATGCCTCGCCACCCTCGGTCCTGGCCGAGATCCTGACCGCCGGCATCGCCGCCCAGTGCATGCTCTGGCAGACCTCGCCGGCGGCCACCGAGATGGAGACCCGGATCCTCGACTGGCTGGCCCAGCTGCTGGGGCTGGGCCCCAATTCGGATGCAAAGCGCTGGCACGGCGTCATCCAGGATTCGGCCTCCTCGGCGACGCTGGTGGCGATCCTGGTCGCCCGCGAGCGCGCCACCGGCTGGCGCGCCGACGCCGAGGGCCTGCGGAGCTGCCCATCCCTTGCCGTCTACACCAGCGAAGAGGCTCATTCCTCGGTCGAGAAGGCCGTGCGCATCGCCGGTCTCGGCCGCAAGGCATTGCGGCTCGTGCCGACCGACGACGCCTTCGCCATGCGCCCGGAGGCGCTGGAAGAGCTGATCCGCGCCGATTTGGCGGCTGACGTCAAGCCCGCCTGCATCGTCGCCACGCTGGGCACGACCGGCACCGGCGGCGTCGACCCGCTGGCCGCCATCGGTGCCATCGCGAAAGCCCACGACATCTACCTCCACATCGACGCCGCCTGGGCCGGCACAGCACTGCTGCTGCCCGACACCCGCTGGATGATCGAGGGCATCGCGCACGCCGACAGCTTCGTCACCAACCCGCACAAATGGCTGGGTGTGAATTTCGACTGCTCAGCGCACTATGTCCGCGAGCCCGCCGACCTCGTCCGCACGCTCACCGTCAACCCCGCCTACCTGACCGGCCAGGAAACCGGCCGGGTGATCGACTATCGCGACTGGGGCATCCCCTTGGGTCGCAGATTTCGCGCGCTGAAACTGTGGTTCGTGCTGCGCAGCTACGGTGTAGAGGGCCTGCAGGCGATGCTCCGCCGGCATATCGACCTCACGACCGAGCTCGCCACCTGGATCGAGGCGGACCCCGCCTTCGAGCTCACCTCCAAACCCAGCCTGGCACTCTTGTCGTTCCGCTACCGCCCCGAGGGCCTGGACGAGCCCGCGCTCGACGCGCTGAACACCCGCCTGGTCGAGCGGATCAACGACGACGGCCGCATCTATCTCACCCAGACCCGCGTGCGCGGCCGGGTCGCGATCCGCTTCTCGATCGGCCAGACCACCACCGAACGCCGCCATGTCGAAGAGGGCTGGGCGGTCGTGCGGGAGATCGCCGGAGCATTATAACAAATGGAAGATGTATATTAATAAATTCATTTGACTTTGAAATGTGAAATTAGACAATGGCGCACGTGACGGCGTGAAACCGTCCGAGAAAGGCAGGTGGCCGCGTGCGCTATTTTCCGATCTTCGTCGATCTCGACCGCCAGCCCGTGCTGCTCGCGGGCGGCGGCGAGCAGGCGGCGCAGAAGCTCCGCCTCTTGGCCAAGACCACGGCCGTGGTGCGGATCGTGGCTCCAGAGCTTTGCCCCGAGCTGGTCGAAGCCGTGGCCGAGGGCAGGGCGCACTGGCTGGCGAAGGACTTTCACCCCGACCAGCTCCAGGGCTGCCGCCTCGTCTATGCCGCGGTCGACGACCTTGCGCTTGCTGCCCGGATCGCGTTTGCCGCCCGCGCCCGCGGCATTCCGGTCAACGCCATCGACCGGCCGCAGCTCTGCAGCTTCATCCAGCCTGCGATCGTCGACCGCGATCCCGTGGTCGTCGCGATCGGCTCGGAAGGCACGGCCCCGGTCCTGGTCGGCCGCATCCGGGCGATGCTCGAGGCGCAACTCCCACAGCAGCTGGGCCGGCTCGCCACCTACGCCCAGGGCCTCCGCCGCCGCATCAGCCAGCGCCTCACCGACGGCCGCGCCCGCCGCGCCTTCTGGGAGCGCTTTTTCGACGGCCCCGCGAGCGAGGCCGTGCTCGCCGATGAGCAGGGCCGTGCGGCGATGCTGGTCGAGGAGGCCATCGCCGGCACGGCAACGCGCGGCAGCGTCAGCCTGGTCGGCGCCGGCCCCGGCGATCCCGAGCTCTTGACCCTGAAAGCGCATCGGGCGCTGCAATCGGCCGACGTCCTGGTGGTCGACCGCCTGGTCGATCCCCGCATCGTCGAACTCGCCCGGCGCGATGCGCGGCGCATCCATGTCGGCAAATCCCCGGGTGGCCCGTCCACCAGCCAGGAGACCATCAACGCGATCCTGGTCGAGGAGGCGCTGGCCGGCAATCGCGTGGTCCGCCTCAAGGGCGGCGATCCCTTCGTCTTCGGCCGCGCCGTCGAGGAGATCGAGGCGGTCGAGGCCGCCGGCATCGCGGTCACGATCGTTCCCGGCGTCACCTCGGCCCTGGCCGCCGCTGCCAATGCGCGCCTGCCGATCACCGAGCGCGGCAAGCGCCGGGCGCTGACCATCCTCACCGGCTACACCAAGGACGGCCCGGCCGAGCACGACTGGCAGGCGCTGGCCACGGGTGGCCAGACGCTCGCCGTCTATATGGGCGTGCGGGCAGGGCCGGCGATCGCCCGCAATCTCGTCCTGGCGGGGCTCGACCCCGCCACACCCGTCACCATCGTCGAGAACGCCTCGCTCGCCAGCCAGAAGACCGCGACCGGCCGCCTCGACCAGCTGTCGGACCTGCTGCTCCGTGCCGGGATTCGCGGCCCCGCCATCCTCTTCATCGGCGCGGCCCCGCTACCGGCCGCTGCTTCCGGCAATCCGCCACTTCAGCTCGAAAAGGCCGCCTGATGCCCAGGATCATCACCGCCAACCACCTGATCGGCGGCGACGTCGTCTTCCTCGCCGAGAACGGCTGGACCCCCAATGTCGACCGGGCCGTGGTGGCCGACGACGACACCACGCTGGCCGCGCTCGAGGCCCGTGCGGCGGATGCCGAGGCGCGCAACATCGTTGTCGCCGCTTATGCCGTCGAGGTCAGCCGCGAGGGTTCGCACATCGTGCCCTTGCACTATCGCGAGGTGATGCGCACGCGTGGCCCGACCGTCCGCCCGGATCTCGGCCACCAGGCCACGCTCGGAGCTTGACCATGTACCGCTACGACGAATTCGACGCCCGCTTCGTGGCCGAGCGCACCGCCCAGTTCAAGGACCAGGTCGAGCGCCGCCTCCGGGGCGAGCTGACCGAGGAGGAGTTCCGCCCGCTCCGGCTGATGAACGGCCTCTATCTGCAGCTGCACGCCTACATGCTCCGGGTGGCGATCCCCTACGGCGTGCTCTCCTCACGCCAGCTGCGCCAGCTGGCGCTGATCGCCGACCGCTTCGACAAGGGCTACGGCCACTTCACGACGCGCCAGAACATCCAGTTCAACTGGCCGAGGCTCGAGGACGTCCCGGCGATCCTCGAAGCGCTGGCCGAGGTCGAGATGCACGCCATCCAGACCTCGGGCAACTGCATCAGGAACGTCACGACCGACCAGTATGCCGGGGTGGCATCCGACGAGATCGAGGACCCCCGGCCGCATTGCGAGCTCCTGCGCCAGTGGTCGTCCCTGCACCCCGAATTCAGCTTCCTGCCGCGCAAGTTCAAGATCGCCGTCACCGGGGCACCCTTCGACCGCGCCGCCGTCAAGGTCCACGATATCGGCCTGCGGATGCACCGCAACGACGAGGGTGAGCCGGGCTTCGAGGTGATCGTCGGCGGCGGGCTCGGCCGCACACCGATGGTCGGCAAGACCATCCGCGCCTTCCTGCCAGCCGACGAACTCTTGCCCTACGTCACCGCCATCATGCGCGTCTACAACCGCTTCGGCCGCCGGGACAACAAGTACAAGGCCCGGATCAAGATCCTGGT
>DAIRDJ010000080.1:0-17285 GCA_036796215.1 Geminicoccaceae bacterium | reverse complement strand
CTCAAATACGCATACACGATTGACGAGGGTGGTCGAGAGGGGACATGCGATGATTGGGAAACCGACGCCACGTTCTGTAAATGGCGACAAAAATACGGCGACCTAGCAGCTATCCAAGAGATGCAGCACGTTTTTGGAGAATTGCTTCCTGAGCGCGGCCTCGTCCTCGCGATGGGCACTCACTCTCGGCGCCCAGATCAGTGGCTGATAGTCGGAGTCATCCGGCTGGACGAGTTCACCCAGCCATCCCTAATCTGAAGAGACATACTTGCCGAAAGGCAATTCACTTCGGGTCTCCGGGACACCGCCCTCTATGAACTCTTCCCTTCCCGTCGCCACCGAGCGGTCCCTGGAAACCTATCGCCTCGCCCAAACGGCCAGTAACGCAAAATCCTGGTGGAGCGCGAGAAGGGTCACCCTCCCCGCCTGCTCTCGGCGCCGATCGGGTTGCCGGCCCTGTCGCCAGCGACCGAAACCGGGGTGTCATGTCGAGCGTGACCCTTACCGACCTCTATGCCGTGCACGGCGCGGCGGTGGACTGTAGCATCGGCGCGGGCTTCGGCGCCGTCCGGGGTGGCGAGCTTGACCGGTACGCTTGACGTACCGCGTACAACTTCTTATTGTAGCGCATGATCCGCAGCTTTCGTGATCGTCGGACGCAGCGCTTTGCCGGTGGGGCACGGGTGCCGGCGTTCGAGAGGTTTCGGCGGCAGGCGGAGAGGCGGTTGCGGTTGTTGGAGGCGGCGGCCCCGCTCGATGATCTTCGGCAGTTGCGGGGCAACCGGTTGGAGGCGCTGAGGGGCGACCGGCAGGGTCAGTTCAACATTCGGATCAATGACCAGTGGCGGCTGTGCTTTGTCTGGCCGGAGGGCGCGGATGGGCCGGAGGCGGTCGAGACCGTGGATTATCATTAGGACAATGTGATGGGACGCACGCCGATGCATCCGGGTGAGATCTTGGCCGACGAGCTTGCCGAGTTGGGGTTGAGTGCGGCGGCCTTGGCGCGGTTGATGGGGGTGCCGGCGAATCGAGTCAGCCAGATCTTGGCCGGCAAGCGGGCGATCACGGCGGAGACGGCGTTGCGGCCGGCGCATTGTTTCGGCACGTCGCCGGAGCTGTGGCTGAATTTGCAGAAGACTTATGAGCTGGATTTGGCGCGGGCCGAGGTTGGGTCATCGCTGGAAGCCCTACCGAGACGGCCGCTCGCCCCGGCCTAACCACCCCCCTCTCCCACAAAATCCCGGTGGAGCGCGAGGAGGCCAGCCTCCTCGCATCCTTTGCTACCCGAGCCCGTAGGGCATCACCTTGAACCCCGCCGCTCTTTCCAGGGCGAGGCCGGCGTCGAGGACGGTTTCCTCGTCCCAGGGCTTGCCGATGACCTGGAGGCCCAGCGGGAGGCCTTCGGCGGAGAGGCCGGCGGGGACGGAGATGGCGGGGAGGCCGGCGAGGCTGGAGGGGACGGTGAAGACGTCGTTGAGGTACATGGCGACCGGGTCATCCATCTTCTCGCCGGCGCGAAAGGCGGCCGAAGGCGCCGTGGGGGTGAGGATCACGTCGACCTTCTGGAAGGCTTGCTCGAAGTCCTCGACGATCCGCCGCCGCACCTTTTGCGCCTTGAGGTAGTAGGCGTCGTAGTAGCCGGCCGACAGCACGTAGGTGCCGACCATGATCCGCCGCTTGACCTCGGCACCGAAACCGGCGGCACGGGTCTTCTCGTAGGTCTCCTTGAGATTCTCGCCCTCGACCCTGAGCCCGTAGCGCATGCCGTCGTAGCGGGCGAGGTTGGAGGAGGCCTCGGCGGGGGCGATGATGTAGTAGGTCGGCAATGCATACTTGGTGTGCGGCAGGTTGATCTCGACGATCTCCGCCCCATCGGCCGCGAGCCAATCGGCGCCGGCCTGCCAGAGCTTCTCGATCTCGGCCGGCATCCCGTCGACCCGGTACTCGGCGGGAATGCCGATCTTGAGCCCTGTCATCTTGCCCGAGAGGCTGCCGGTCCAATCCGGAACCGGCAGATCGGCCGAGGTGCCGTCCTTGGCGTCGTAGCCGGCCATCGTCTGGAGCAGCAGGGCCGTGTCTTCGACATTGCGACCGAACGCCCCCGCTTGGTCGAGCGAACTCGCGAAAGCGACGATGCCCCAGCGCGAGCAGCGGCCGTAGGTGGGCTTGATGCCGGTGATGCCGCAGAAGGCGGCGGGCTGACGGATCGACCCACCGGTGTCGGTGCCGGTGGCGGCGAGCGCGATCCGGGCGGCGACGGCGGCGGCCGAGCCACCCGAGCTGCCGCCGGGGACCAGGGCGGCGTTGTCCTGGGGCCCGGTCCAGGGGTTGCGGACGGGGCCGTGATACGAGGTCGTGTTGGACGAGCCCATGGCGAACTCGTCGAGATTGGTCTTGCCGAGCGAGACCGCACCCGCCGCCCACAAATTCTGGGTGACGGTGGATTCGTAGGGCGGGCTGAAACCATCGAGGATGTGTGAGCCCGCGGTGGTCAGGACATCCTTCGTGCAGAACAGGTCCTTGATCGCGATCGGCAGCCCTTCGAGCAGCCCGGCCTCGCCTCGGGCAAGGCGCATGTCGGCGGCCTCGGCCATCCGCAGCGCCACCTCCGGTGTCTCGGTGATAAAGGCGTTGAGGTCGCGGGCCTGCGCCATGGCGTCGAGATGCGCGCGGGTCAGCTCGGTCGCGGAGATGTCGCGTGAGGCGAGCCGGCGCCTGGCCTCGGCAAGGCCCAGACGGGTGAGCGCCGTCATCACTCGACCACCCGCGGCACCACGAAATACCCGTCATGGGCACTGGGCGCGTTCTGCGTGATGGCCGCCTCCTGACCGCCATCCTCGACGACGTCCGGGCGCCAGGGATGGGTGATCGGCATGACCGAGCGCAGCGGCGCCACATCGGCCGTATCGACCTCGCCGAGCTGCTCGATCCACCCCAGGATGGCGGAGAGCTCGCGGGCGAGCGGCTCGAGGTCGGCTTCCGGCACCTCGATCCGGGCGAGCTCGCTGATCCTTCTGACGGTAGCCTTGTCGAGCGACATATGCGATCTGTCCATCTGGTTGAGCGGCCGCTGCAACGGCGGAGTGCCGGCGGCCCGGGCGGCCGATTTGCCTCAACGGCTGGCTGCGGCCTCTGTTTGCGAAAATGGGAGTGGCTTGTCCAGCGATGACGCCGAGCGAAATGTCCGAGAAAACCGACCCACCGACCGGTGCCGCGACCGGCGAGCTGGCGTCGCTGATCGAAGCGTGTGGTCGTGACGAGCGGCCGGCCTTGCAGGCCCTCTACGAGCGCACGGCACCCATGCTCTTCGGCATTGCGGCGGCGGCGACCGGCAGCCGCGCAGAGGCTGCGCAGGTGCTGGTGCAGACCTATCTCACGGTCTTTGCGGAGGCCGCGAGATTCGATCCCGCGATCGAGGAGCCAGCGGCCCGGCTCGCGGGCGCCCTTTCCCGGCAACTGCCGGACCGGCCTGCGACCGGCAAATCGCCTCGCGGCGTTGCGGCACCGATGACACCCCCGGGGGAGCTCTGGCAGAAGCTCGACATCGCCCTCGGCCTGCAGCGGCTGGACCGGCACATCAAGCCCGGGATCGCGACCCAGACCAGGGGCCGCGATCCGATGCCCAACGCCTACGACCGGCGGATCGAGCGGCAGCTGCGTTTTTGGCGGGTCGCGGCCGTGTCGTCCTTCGTGGCATTCACGCTCGCCGCGGTGTTCATCGGGGCCGTGGCCTACCAGGGCGGGCCGCTCGGTCCGCTGGAGACCGCTGGACCGCGGCTGACCGAGGCCCGCGCCGCGCTGCCGACGGCCGAGCCCGCCCGCATCGCGGTTCTGCGGGCGGGGGGCGAGGGGCGGGTCTGGCGCGTCGATCTCGAGGGTAGCGACCTGCGCGTGCAATCCTTGCCACCCTTCACCCAGACCGACGGCGGTAGCCGGCCGGGCACGCTGGCGCTTTGGGTCGTGCGCGCAGCAGCACTGGCACCCGCTGCCGGGCTCGACGTCGAGCCGCAGGCCATGCTGGACGAAGAAAAATCGCTACGCTGGCTCGCTGATCTCGACCCTGCGACAACGACCAGCGTAGCCCTGCCGGACGAGGTGCTGGTGGCCGGCCTAGAAGGGCGCGGCCTCGAGCTGATCATCTCGCTCGAGCCGTCGGATGGTGCTGCGACGACCACACCTTCCGGCCCCATCCTCTTCGCCGGCAGGCTCGAGTTCTGAGCGAGACACGGCCGCCGGTGGCCGATGGCACGTTGCCCGGCGAGGCGGGGCGGGCCGCGATCACGACTTTTCTCGCGGCCCTGCCGGCGGAAGGCTCGCTCCTTGCCCTCGATCTCAGCCGACGACGCATCGGCCTTGCCGGGACCGATGCAGGACGGTCCCTGGTCAGGCCGCTGCAGACGCTGGAGCGCAAGGGCATGGCAGCCGATCTCGCACGGCTGGCGACGGTCTGCCGCGAGCGCCGGGTGGCCGGCCTCGTCATCGGCCTGCCGTTGAACATGGACGGCAGCGAGGGACCGGCGGCGCGCACCATGCGCGGCTGGGCACGCCATCTGGCCGCAGCGTTGCGCCTGCCGGTCTTCCTGCAGGACGAGCGGTTGACGAGCGAGGCGGTCCGCCAAGCCGTCGAGGAGGGCAGGCTCGCCGCGCCGCGGTCCGGTGCGGCACTCGATCATTGCGCCGCCGCAGTCATCCTCGAGGATGCGCTCCGAGTCCTTTATGGCTGACCGGCCCGGCCGCGGGCTCAGCGAACGAGCCGATAGCCGCCGGGCTCGGTAACGAGCAGTGTGTTCTCGCCAGCGATCGGCTCGATCTTCTGCCGCAGCCGATAGATGTGCGTCTCCAGGGTGTGGGTGGTGACCCCGGCATTGTAGCCCCAGACCTCGTCGAGCAGGGTGTCCCGTGCGACGGCCCGATCGCCGACCCGGTAGAGATATTTGAGGATGGCGGTTTCTTTCTCGGTCAGATGGATCTTTCGGTCCTGCGCGGTCACGAGCATCTTGGCGGCGGGCTTGAAGGCGTAGGGCCCGACCTGGAAGGTGGCGTCGTCGGAAAGCTCGAACTGGCGGAGCTGGGCCCGGAGCCGTGCCATCAGCACGCCGAGCCTGACGGGCTTGGTGACATAATCGTTGGCACCACTGTCGAGGCCCAAAATCGTGTCGGCGTCGCTATCGTGACCGGTCAGCATGATGACCGGCGACTTGACGCCGGCCTTGCGAATCAGCTTGCAGAGGTCGCGGCCGTCGGTATCGGGCAGGCCCACGTCGAGGATCAGGGCGTCGAACTGATGCGCCTTGACGAGCTCGAGCGCCGCCTTGCCGGTCGCCGCCTGCAACACCTCGCAGCCCTCGTGCAAGCCGAGCTGCTCGGCGAGCTCGGTGCGGAAGCTCTCGTCGTCGTCGACAATCAGAATACGGCTGCCGCTGTGCATCTCGTCGCGCCCGCCTAGCTTGACCCATCCCTATCGCCGCTTGACACTAGCGGGCAATACTGCCGAGCGGAAGTGGTGGTTCGACCTCGCGCAATCCGGTGTCGGCGGTACACGATCGGCGAAGATGCCTTGAAGCACCTGCCGCATAAGAGTATCGCAAGCACCGGCCGGTTAACCGAATTTTCACGAGATTGGTGTCAACTGTGGCGTGTGCGGGACAGCCACCGGTCGGGCGCTTTGGAATCGTTCTTTCCCGCGCGGCACCCGGCCGGCGGGCCTGGCCAACCGCGTGCGCATTCTCTCGAACTGGTCCTAGCCGCGAAAGGCGCTGCCAAAGTCGATGTTCTTGAGCCTCTACGTTCTCGCCCTGGCAGCCTTTCTGCTCCACGCACCGACGGACCTGCTCGATCCGCAGAACCGGCCGTTCATCATCGTGATTGGTGTGATCGGCATTTGGCGCTACGGCTGGGCGATCGTGCATTTCATCCGCGCCCAATACTACAAGCGAAGCTTTTTCCCGAGGCTGCGGCGCCGGGCGGATGCCCTTATGCCGTTGGCGCCGGTGGACGAGGGTTCGGACGTCGACGCGTCGGTAGTCGCCCCGGACCTCTACATTCTGGTGACGAGTTTTCGCCTGCGTGCAGAAATCACCGCTGCCGTCTTCAAGGCAGCTTTTGCGGAGGCCTGTCACTATCCAGGTAACGTGACAGTGGTTGCGGCCCTGGTCGAGATGGGTGACCAGCGGTTCATCAAGCAGATCTTCTACAGTTCGGCACCGCCGGATCGGGTGCGGCTGGTGCTCGTCCGGACGCCATCGCGCGGCAAGCGGCACAGTCTCGCGGTCGGGCTTCGGGCGGTGGCCCGCAGTCGGCCGAGACCCGACGCTGTCGTAACGCTGCTCGACGGCGATACCATCCTCACGCCCGGCAGCCTCCAGCGTTGCGCCCCGTTCTTCGCGGCCATGCCGGAGGTCGGTGCCTTGACCACCGACGAGGATGCCATGGTGCATGGCGGCACTTGGCTGCGGCAATGGTATCGGCTGCGCTTCGCCCAGCGGCAGATGCTGATGTGCTCGATGGGCCTCTCGGGCCGGCTGCTGACGCTCACCGGACGGATGTCGATGGTCCGCGCCGAATTCGCGGTCGATCCCTCGTTCATCGAGAACCTCGCCGCCGACAGCGTCGACCATTGGCGGTTGGGCCGCATCCCGCTGCTGACTGGCGACGACAAATCCACTTGGTTCTGGCTGCTGAAACGGCGCCGAACCATGCTCTACGTGCCCGACGTCCAGATCATCACCATCGAGGCGCCACCCGATGACCGGTTCCTCGTGGCATCCACGCGCCAGATGCGTCGCTGGTTCGGCAACATGCTGCGCTCGAGCGGCCGGGCGATCAGGCTCGGCCCCCGGCAGATCGGGCTCTTCGCCTGGTGGTGCCTGATCGACCAGCGCATCTCGATGTGGACGCCGCTGCTGCTGCCGCTATCGGCCGTAGCACTTTCGGTGGTGGTCGGGCCGGTGATGCTCTACGCCTATCTCGCCTGGGTGATGTCGACCCGGCTGATCCAGTCTTTGGCCCTCTTGACGATGCGCCACACGATCGGCGGCCTCTATCCCTTGCTGATCTTCTACGGCCAAGTCTATGGCGCGATCGTCAAGACCTGGATCCAGTTTCACCCCTATCAGCAGGGCTGGGCGCGCCAGCCCGTGCCGGTGCCGACACTTGAGGCGGGTGTGGGCCGGCGGCAGGCACTCTTCTCCAATTACACCTATGCCACGGCGATGCTCGCCTTGTTGACCTTCGTCGCGTTCGCCACCGGCCTTCTGCCGCTCCCCTCTGCGGCAACGGTGACCGCCGCCGTCGCCCGCCTGCTCTAGTTTCGCTGGAACCTGGAAGACGTCATGCAGCCACAGGTCGTTCACGAGGCCGAAGTCCATCGCCAGCACGTCCGGCTGAAGATCCCGATCAGCGTCGAGATCGATGGCACCGCGTTCACGGTCGACGACTGGTCGATGGGCGGCTTCGGCATCATGAGCGAGATGACCTCGCGGCAGCCGGGCGAACGCTTTCCGGTCAAGCTGATGTTCCCCTTCGAGGATTTCGACGTCACCCTCAGGCTCGACTGCCAGATGGTCTATATTCTCGAGGACAATTCCCGTTTCGGCTGCCGCTTCCTCGGCCTGAGCCAGGGCCAGCTCGCCCTCTTTCGCTATCTGGTGGACGCCTATCTCTCGGGCGAGATCGTCAGCGGCGGCGATCTTCTGGCGCTCGCCGGGCGTGACAACACGGCGGCCGTCCGCGAGCGCTCGGCTGGTTTCAATCCCTATGCCGAAGAGGAGACATGGGGGCGGCGGATCAAGCGCATCGTCGGCTACGGTGCGCTCGCTCTTGCCGGGATCGGGCTCGTGGCGGCACTGGGTCTCGGTGTGCAGGAGCGCTTCTTTACGGTCCGCGCCGAAAACGCCATGATTCATACCCCGCTCTATCGACTGCGCGCACCGGCACCCGGGATCATGTCGCCTCTGAACTTCCCCACGCTCTTGACCCCTGGCACGCCGATCGCCCGGATCGAGACCACCGACGGCCGATTCCTGCGTGTCGACAGCCCTTGTGATTGCACGCTCGTCGGCTGGCGTGTCGCGGCGAACCAGTTCGCCGAGCAGGGCGAAGAGATAGCGCTTCTCGCCGCCGCCAATCAGCCGCTGCTGGTGCGCGCGCAGGTCGCGTTCGACAAGGCGACGCAACTCGATCAGGGCGATCTCGCCCTGATCGAGGTACCGGGCCGCACCGGGCAGATGCGAGGTCAGGTCGAAAGCATCGATTTCGGCCAGGTCATGTGGCGCGGCGACGGCGACATGGGGTTGGAGTCGAACCGACGTCTGGCAGTGGTAACGATCCGCCCGGATCAGCCCTTCGAGTTCGAAGACCTGGGCTCGATGGTCGCTGTTCGCTTCCCCTGAGTGGAGTGAGGCGTGTTGCCGTCCACGACTCCAGCCGAAATCTCCAGAACGAGCACCTCGTCGATGACGATGCGGCAGGTCCGTGCCACCTGGCGTTTCGCAACGCTTGCTCAATTCACCCGCGCTGGGCAGAAAGAGCGCCAGCGCCGAGCCTCTTTTCCGGCCACAATGGACCTGTCATGGACCGCATCCTGATCGAAGGCGGCGTGCCGCTAGAAGGCCTGGTCACGATCAGCGGGGCAAAGAACGCTGCCCTGCCGCTGATGGCCGCCTGTCTGCTCACCGACGAGCCGCTCGACCTCGAGAACGTGCCCGACCTTGCCGACATCGCGTCGATGCAGCGGCTCTTGCAGGTGCTGGGGGTCGAGGCCCGGCATCTGCCAGGGGAACCCGGCCGGCTGACACTGACCTGCCAGAACGTGCTCTCGACCACGGCCCCTTATGACCTCGTGCGGCGGATGCGGGCGTCGGTGCTCGTGCTCGGTCCGCTCGTCGCCCGCGAGGGCATCGCCAAGGTGTCGCTGCCGGGCGGTTGTGCCATCGGCACCCGGCCGATCGACCTGCATCTGGCCGGGCTCGAGGCCATGGGGGCGTCGATCGAGCTCGCCGACGGCTACGTCACGGCCAAAGCACCGGGCGGCCTCGCTGGCGGGATCGTCCGCCTTCGCTCGCCCTCGGTCGGGGCCACCGAGAACCTGATGCTGGCAGCGGCCCTGGCCCGGGGACCGACCGAGATCCACGGCGCGGCGCGCGAGCCCGAGATCGTCGATCTCGCCCGGCTGCTGCGCGCCATGGGTGCCGGGGTCGAGGGCGAAGGTACGCCGACGATCGTCATCACCGGTGCCGAGCGGCTGAGCGGTGCCCGCCATGCCATCCTGCCCGACCGGATCGAGGCCGGCACCTATGCGATGGCGGCGGCCATCACCGGTGGCCGGGTCGAGTTGCAGAGCTGCCGGCGCGAGCTCCTCGGGGCCGCCATCGCCAAGCTCGAGGAATGCGGGGTGGTGCTCGAGCCCACCGAGGACGGGCTGATCGCGCGTCGCGCCAACGGTCCGCTCAACGGCGTCGACGTCATCACCCAGCCGTTCCCGGGTTTTGCCACTGATCTGCAGGCGCAGTTCATGGCCTTGATGTGCATGGCCCAGGGCGCCTCGATGATCACCGAGACGATCTTCGAGAACCGCTTCATGCACGCGCCCGAGCTCACCCGCATGGGGGCCAACATTACCGTCCACGGCAGCACCGCCCTGGTCCGCGGCGTCGCCCGCCTAACCGGTGCGCCGGTCATGGCGACCGACCTCCGCGCCTCGGTCTCGCTCGTGCTCGCCGCCCTGGCTGCGGAGGGCACCACCGAAATCAACCGTGTCTATCATCTCGATCGCGGCTATGAGCAGATCGAGCGGAAGCTCGGCAATCTGGGCGCCCGCATCGAACGGGTCGCCTGACGGCCTTCGACAACACAATAACGGGGGGACACCCATGAAACTCTTGCGCTACGGCCCCAAGGGCCAGGAAAAGCCCGGCATGCTCGATGCATCCGGCACCATCCGCGACCTCTCGGGCGTGATCAAGGACATCGACGGTACCACCATTGGCGCCGAGGGCCTGGCCAAGCTCGCCGGCCTCGACCCCTCGACCCTGCCCGAAGTCTCCGGAAGCCCCCGCCTCGGCGCCTGCGTCGGCCATGTCGGCAAGTTCATCTGCATCGGCCTCAACTACGCCGACCACGCCGCCGAAAGCGGGATGCAGGTGCCGCCCGAGCCCGTCATCTTCATGAAGTGCACCAGCGCCATCTGCGGCCCCAACGACGACGTCGAGATCCCGCGCACGTCCGAGAAGACCGACTGGGAGGTCGAGCTCGGCGTCGTCATCGGCAAGCACACCAAATACGTCGACGAAAAGGACGCGATGGACCACGTCGCCGGCTATTGCGTCATCAACGACGTCTCCGAGCGCGCCTTTCAGGCCGAGCGCGCCGGCCAGTGGACCAAGGGCAAGAGCCACGACACCTTCGGCCCCACGGGACCCTGGCTCGTCACCAAGGACGAAGTCGCCGACCCGCAGAATCTCGCCATGTGGCTCGAGGTCGACGGCCACCGCTACCAGGACGGCTCGACCAAGACCATGGTCTACAAGGTGGCCCACCTCGTCAGCTACCTCTCCCAGTTCATGAGCCTCCAACCCGGCGACATCATCTCGACAGGCACCCCCCCAGGCGTCGGCATGGGCGTCAAGCCGAACCCCGTCTACCTCAAGCCCGGCCAAACGATGAAGCTCGGCATCGAAGGCCTCGGCGAGCAGACGCAGAAGACCGTCCAGGCGTAAGCTGAACGGTGGCGGCCGGGGCTAAGGCTCCGGTCGCGTCCGGGCGGACAGCGTGTCGCACGGACGCCCACCTTCGGTTGCGATAGTCAAGTAAGGTCGCAACCCGAGGGCTTACGCGCATGGCCGACGAGCTGCCAAGACCGCCACCCGCACCACGTTTCCTCACCCCGGCCGTCGCCCTGCCGCGCATTCAGGCGATCGTGTCGAATGCCAGCACGATCTGGTTCAGCCAAATCGGCTATCTGGCCTTTATCACCGTCACGCTGCTCAGCGTCCGCGACCTCGACTTCTTCTCGGCAACCGCCCGAATCAGCCTGCCGCTGCTCGGCGTCACCATCCCGACCGAGACCTTCTTCTATATCGCCCCCTGGCTCGCCGCCGTCCTCCACGTTTACTTCCACCTCTTCCTGCTCAAGCTCTGGGACGCCGTGGCCGAGGCCCCAGCCTCGGTCGGCAGCTTGCCGCTAGCCGAGCGCGTCGCCCCCTGGCTCGTCGTCGATTGGGCGATCCGCCGCCGCCCCGACTACCGCAGGGCGACGACGCAGCGCCCAATGAACCTGCTCGGCAGCGCGGTCACCGGCTTCCTGATCTGGCTCGCCACGCCCATCCTGATCGCCGTTTTCTGGTGGCGCTCGATGCCGGCGCACGACGCACGGCTCACGCTCGCCATCGGGGTGGCGCTGCTCGTGAGCCTCTTCGCCTCGCTGGGGTGCTGGCGCCGGGCGCGCCGCACGCTACAACTCCCCGGCGTCGATCACGATCGGCGATCTTGGCGCCGCCCCGGCTTTCTGCCGGGGGTCGACCGCGCTGCGCGCGGCATCGGTATCCTGGCGCTTTGGCTTTTGATGCTCGGCGCTGTGCCCCTGGTGGCGCTCGGTGGCCTGATGGGCGCGGGCATGCACCACATGCCGCAGGGCTTTGGGTCCTACTTCGCCATGCGAGGCTCCAGCGACCTGCCACAACCGCCACTTGCCGTCGCCGACCTGGTGGACGCTCAGATCGCCCAACGCCCGGCCGATTGGCGCGACTGGGATGTCGCCAAGAGTCGTTTTCACATCACATGGTGCCGCGATCAGGGGCTTCCGGCACAGGCTTGCGACACGCCCGAGCATCCCGACCAGCACAAGGCCCGACGCGAGTGGTGCGCGGCGGCCGGGCTCACCGACCAGGTCGACTGCGACAGGCGCTTTGCCCGAATCGACGCAGCCTTCGCGGAAGAGTGGCGGCGCGAGCGCCAAGCGCATCGCGCAACCATCACCCGCCCCGACCTCGCCCGCCGCGACCTGCGCGGTGCCATCACCCGCGACGCCTTCCTCGTCGGCATCGACCTCCGCCAGGCGCGGCTCGAGGGGGCGGACCTCCGCGCGGCGCGGCTCGAGGGGGCGGACCTCCGCGAGGCCCGATTCGATGGGGCGGACCTCCGCGCGGCGCGGCTCGAGGGGGCGGACCTCCGCGAGGCGCAGCTTGAGGGGGCGGACCTCCGCGAGGCGCAGCTTGATGGAGCGGACCTCCGCAAAGCGCGACTCAAGAGGGCGGACCTCCGAGACGTACAGCTAGAGGGGCTAAACCTCAGCTGGGCGCGGTTCGAGGAGGCGAACCTGGGCGGCGCGCGGTTCGATACGGTTAACCTCTCCTGGGCGCGCTTCGACGGGGCGAACCTCCGTCAAGCGCGGTTTCAAAGGGCGAATCTCTTTGGGGCGCGGCTTCAGGGGGCGAACCTCTTCGGGGTCCGCATAGAAGGGGCAAACCTCGGTGGGGCGGGGCTCGAAGGAACGAATCTATGGGACGCGAAGCTGCCATCGGCCGAATGGGCTGGTGCCACAATTGGAGCCTCGCCAGCCCATTCGGCCGATTTTAGCGGGGGTCGCAATCTGACGCAGCGACAGCTCGCCCAGGTGATCGGCGACGGAAACACCATCCTGCCGCTCGACGCCGAGACCGGCCAGCAGCTCTACGTCTGGACCTGCTGGGCCGAGCCGCCAATGACGCTCGACGGTCTGCTTCGGCATTGGCCCGAGCCCAGGCACGCCGCCCTCCGCGCCAAGTGGCTCTGCGGCGAGCGGAAGCGGGAGCACACGGGCCGTCCTGACACCCCCCAACCGGCCGCGCCGAGTGCCGACTGACCCACCCGACCCCGCCAGCATCGCCGCCGTCATCCTCGACCTCGTCCGCGCCCGCGGGCTGGGCAAGACCATCTGCCCCTCCGAGGCCGCGCGGCGGCTCGCCGCTGGCGACCCCGACACAAACGCCTGGCGCGTGTTGATGCCGGCTGTTCGTGCCGCTGCCGGGCAACTTCGGGGCCAGGGGCTGATCGTCGTGACGCAGCGTGGGCGGGCGGTTGATCCGCTCGATGTGAAGGGGCCGATCCGGCTCGGGCTGCCGCCGGAGGGCGATTGATCCAGCGCAATCGAGAAACGGCCGGCGCTGTGCTATCCTCCACCCGACAACCGTAAACGAAGGGGAGCTCGAGCGATGTTCACGACGATTCTCGTTGCCAATGACGGCTCGGATCATGGGTGGAACGCCACGCGGATCGCGGGCGATCTCGCCGGGCGCTATGCGGCGCAGCTGTTCGTCGCCCACGTCATCAGCGACCAGCCGGTGCCGGAGCAGTTGCGGCGGATGGCGGAGGTCGAGCATCTGGTGAAGGATCCGGAGCCCGAACAAAGCTCGTCGCTCGGCCGACTCTCCATCAAGGCGAGCCCGAATGCGCGTGATCAGCAACTGAAAGCCGCGATCTCGAGCAAGCTGCTCGAGCAGGGCGTGGCGTTGGCCAAGCGGGAAGGGGCGACCAACGTACAACCTCTGGAGTTGCAGGGCGACGCCGCCGCGGCCCTGGTCGAGGCGGTGGGGCGGCACGGCGTCGATCTCGTCGTCATCGGCAGCCGCAGCTTCGGCCCACTCGGCCGGCTGTTGCACGGCAGTGTGTCGACCGAGGTTAGCCAGCAGATCAGCTGCCCCTGCCTGATCGTCAAGCGCACCGACAACAGCTGACGACAGCTACCCGCGCGAAACGGCTTGCTAAATTTTGGGTTTTGCTCTTTGAGTATAATTCAACTTATTGGTGAAATCGTGGAGACTCGGCCATGCCCAATCGTCCCGTTCGTGACTTCCTCGCCCGTGACGTGCTGCTCAAGGCCTCGCCCGAGGAGAGCGCGCGCGATGCCGCGATCGGCATGGCGGCGCATCATTGTGGCGCCGTGCTGGTCTGCCGCGACGACACGCTGATCGGCATCTTCACCGAGCGCGATCTGGTCGCCCGGGTGGTGGCACCCGGGCGCGATCTCGACACACCGCTGATCGAGGTGATGACCGCGAACCCGGATACCATCGAGGCCAATGCACCGATCATCGCCGCCATCCGGCAGATGGCCGAGTTCGGCTATCGGCATCTGCCGGTGGTCGAGAACGACCGGGTGCTCGGCATTCTCGCGCTGCGCGATTTGCCGGTGGCCGAGCTCGCGGTGGCCCAGCCTGAGCTCGAGGCGCGCGAGCTCCTGACCGAACGCATGTGGTAGCGTTGTCACCGAACCGTCGCTAACGTGCCGGCCGGTCGCGCTGCAAGCGCACCGGCGTTGGCGCGAGGGCGACGTGATGGAGCTCTTTCCCTTGGCGAGCGGCCTTTTTGGCGGGCTCGCCCTGTTCCTGCTCGGCTTGAATTTCCTCACGCGCTCGCTCGAGATCCTGGCGGGCGAGCGGATGGCGCAGATCCTGGAGCGCCTGACCAAGAACCGTTTCTTGGGTGTCCTGACCGGTGCCGTGACCACGGCTGCCGTCAACTCCTCCTCGGTCACGACAGTTCTCCTCGTCGGCTTTGTCAGCGCCGGGCTCATGACCATGGGCCAGAGCATCGCGGTCGTAATGGGGGCCAATATCGGCAGCACCTTCACCGCGCAGATTCTCGCCTTCAATATCGGCGTCCTGGCACTGCCGCTGGTGGCCGGTGGCTTTTTCGCATCCATAGTGGGCAAGACCGACCGGGTGCGGGAATCCGGCCGTGCGGTGATGGGCATCGGGCTCGTTTTCTATGGCATGGAGGTGATGAGCGAGGCCATGCAGCCGCTGCGGGGCTACGCGCCCTTCATCGAGATCATGGCGGAGATGCAGCGGCCGGTCCTGGGCGTGCTGGCGGGAGCGATCTTCACAGCACTGGTGCAATCCTCGGCGGCCACACTCGGCATCGTCATCGTCCTGGCATCGCAGCAGATCATCGACCTGCCATCGGCCATCGCCATCGCCCTGGGCTCGAATATCGGCACCTGCGTGACCGCCGGGCTCGCGGTTGTCGGCAAGCCGCGCGAGGCGGTTCGGGTCTTCGTGGCGCATCTGCTGTTCAATGTCATCGGGGCGCTGTTGTGGCTACCGTTCATCCCCCAACTCGTCGGGCTCGCCACGTGGCTGACGCCGGGCTCGTTGCCGCGCGAGATCGCCAACGCCCACACGATTTTCAACGTCGCCAACACTCTGCTGTTCATCGGCTTCACCGGCCCGATCGCCTGGATGATCAACCGATTGGTGCCGGAGCCGTCGGGAGCGATTTCCGATCTTCTGCTGCCGCGCCATCTCGATGCCGGGCTCCAGCAGTCACCGTCCCTGGCGCTGGCGGCTGCCCGGCGCGAGCTCGTCCGGGTCGCCGAGCAGACGGTGGCGATGGTCGAAGGGGTGCTGCCGTCGGTCGTTCGCCGGGATGCCGCAGCGCTCGCCACCGTGCACGACCTCCTGCCGCGGTTGCGCAGGCTCAACGATGCGATCATCGTCTATCTCGGCGAGGTCGGCCGCGCCCGGCTCGGTGAACGGCAGTCAGCCGAGCTCACCGCCATCCTGCAGACCAGCCAGTTCGTGATGGCGATCGCCGAGCTCGCCGGCGACGATCTTTTGCGCCTTGCCAACCGCCGCGACCGTTGGCCGGGGCTGCCCGACCCTACCCTCGAGGTGCGAATTGGGGCCTTGCTCGAGGCTCTCCTCCAGGACGTCAAGTCGCTGCCGGACTTCATCGCCAGCCGTGACCTGGCTCAGGCGGTGGCGATTCGCGAAGGCAAGCATGCGGTCCACGCCGCCTCGCGGGAACTTACCAGGGCGGCCTTCGAGCGGGTCGCCGGCAGCCACGACCCGCGCCGGACCAGGGTCTACGGGAGCAGTGTCGAGACCATGGAGATCCTCGGCCGCATCCATCGCCTCTGCCGCAAGATCGCCAAGCTCGAGCTCGAGCTCGCCGGCGGCGTGCCCGCACCAGGGCCGTCGCCCACGGCCACGGTGGGCGCGCCGGAGCCAGCATGAAAAGCCCGCGACAGCGGTCCAATTGATACTTGTCATGGCGGCCGCATCGGGTCTTTGTTAACAGGGTGAGCAGCAGCGTGCTGCGGCCATCGTTCGAAAGGTTATCTGTCATGTCCAAGAGACCCGTCCGCGAGATCATCGAACGCGATCATTTGATTGCGGTGCCGCCCACCGCGACGGTGAAGGCTGCGGTCGACGTGATGGCCGAGCATCGCTGCGGCAGTGTGGTCGTCGTGGATGCTGATGCGGTCGTCGGCATCTTCACCGAGCGTGACCTGATGCTGCGCGTGGTTCGCGAGGGCCGCGATCCGGCCAACACCGCCGTCGCCGACGTCATGACCAAGAATCCGGACACGATCGACGCCGACGCGCCTGTGGCGGATGCCATTCGGGCGATGGACGAGTTCAGCTATCGGTATTTGCCGGTGCTCGACAGCGGTCGCTGCATCGGCGTCATCTCGACCCGCCATCTGCCCTTCCGGGACATCATCGAGATGAACTGGGAGCTGCAGACCCGCCACGATATCGCCGAGCGGATGTGGTGATCTGCGACCGAAATCGACCCGGTCGTTGATATGGATCATTGAGACCACCCGCTGACTATCGTAGACTCGCCCCATGCGTGAACTGGGCGCTGAGCTCGTTCAACGAACAGATGATCGCTCACGTTACGAAATAGGGGGGTAGACAACGATGGAGCACAGGCAGGAATGCCGGGTGCAATGGGTGACGCGGCCCGACCAGATGGCCAATCTGGTGGAACGGCTGACGCGTTCCGGTGGCATCTTGCTGGGGCGCAGCGGTTACGACATGGCGACCGAGGATCTCGACGCGATCGAGGATGCCGAGACGGGGCGGCTGAGCATCGCCGAATTCACGGTGGATTCGCGTGAGCTGACCAAGCAGGTGGTGGCAGCCAGCAATCGGCTGGGGGCCGAGGAGACGTTGCTCATCGATCTCACCGGGCGCCGGCCCAAGGTCCAGTTGCTGCCGGTCCCGGGCGAGCACGGCGTGATCGTCCGCCGTTACGACGGGCTGCGCCGCTTTCCACGTTCAACCAATGGCTTCGGTCGGCACAACACCCGCTGGCTGGCCCACCAACTGGCCCAGGGAGGGCATGCCTGATGGCTCGAGCAGCACCTGCGTCGGCACGGGAGCCGAAGCGTAGGACGACGCCGGTCATGGTGCAGTGGAACGAGACCGCCGGCATGGCCGTGCGGCGCATGCGGATCGCCAAGAGCGGAGACACTTAACATAAGATAGATAACGTGTTAGAGCCCTGCCTTGAAGCTC
>DAIRDJ010000079.1:0-17402 GCA_036796215.1 Geminicoccaceae bacterium | reverse complement strand
CTCGATAAGCGATGGATCCCTATTGTAGGTACAGGGATGAACAACGAAGAGCCGCTAAGCCAAGCATTCGCGCGAAAGATGCCAATGATTGGCTTACCGCACAACCAAAGGCTACTGAATGGGTCGTCTCGTGTCTGTAAGAGGGTCACCTCGCTGCGGACAGCGGGCGTTGGGCTGAGGCGAACACGGCGAGCAGATCGCCTCAATCGGTTGGCGCTCACTCCTGCGTCAACCACAGCAGGGAGAGACCTCGCTCACGGAGGACCGTCCTGCAACCAGCCGAGCCGAGCAAGCAGACCGAGGCTCCTGACCGCGAAGTCCTCGCCGGCCTCGTCGAGCGGGTGACGTTCCACAATGCGGAGAACGGCTTCTGCGTGCTGCGGGTCAAGGCCCGCGGCCACCGTGAGCTGATTACCGTGGTTGGCCATGCAGCCACGATCAGTGCCGGTGAGTGGATCACCGCCTCGGGCGAGTGGGTCAACGATCGGACCCATGGCCAGCAGTTCAAGGCGCGGTTCATGCGCTGCTCGGCACCGACCTCGGCCGACGGCATCGAGAAGTATCTCGCCTCCGGCATGATCCGCGGCATCGGCCCGGTCTACGCCAGGAAGCTGGTGAAGGCCTTCGGCGAGAGGGTGTTCGACGTCATCGAGACCGAGCCCGCGCGGTTGCGCCAGGTGGACGGCATCGGCCCGATCCGGGCGGAGCGGATCACTGCCGCCTGGGCCGAGCAGAAGGTGGTCCGCGAGATCATGGTCTTTCTGCACAGCCATGGTGTCGGCACCGCCCGGGCGGTGCGGATCTTCAAGACCTACGGCACCGATGCGGTGCAGGTGATGAGCGAGAACCCCTATCGCCTCGCCCGCGACATTCGCGGCATCGGCTTCAAGACGGCCGACGCGATCGCCATGCGGCTCGGCATCGAGAAGACAGCGATGATCCGGGTGCGGGCTGGCATCGGCTATGCCCTAACCGAGGCCATGGACGATGGGCATCGGATTGAGCGCTTGGGAAGGAAGCCGTTGCGGACTAGCCGCGAGCGGCCGCCTTAGTCGACGAGGTCGGCGTGGGCTCCCGGGGAACGTCGCGGTCTCGGCTTAGATCGCCTTTGCCAAGCGAGCGCTCGCCCCGACCGTTCCGCCCGAGCCGCTACCGCCGGTCGTCGACCGCGGTATCCGCCGCCGGCGCCGGACGCTCGCGCTGCACCAGTATCGACATCAGCGCGAGGCAGGCCGAGACGACTATGAGGAAGACCGAAACCGCATTCAGAACCGGCGTCGAGCCGACCTTCACGACCCGGTCATACATGGTGATCGTCAAGGGCGCGTCGGAGCCGACCAGGATCAGCGTCGTGTTGAAGTTCTCGAACGAGACCAGGAACGCCACCAGGAAGGCGCTGATCATCGCCGGGCCGAGGAACGGCAGGGTGATGGTGAGCAGGACCCGCAGCCGGCCGGCGCCGAGATTGAACGCCGCCTCCTCGAGCGAGACGTCGAACTTGCGGAGGCGGGCGGCGATGACCAGCGAGGTGATCGTCGTCAGGAACGAGAATTGGCCGAGGACGATGAGGAAGATGCCAGGTCGCAGAAAGCCCCAGTCGAGGTCGAACGCGGCCTCGATTCCGTTCACGATCAGGCTGGCGAAGACCAGGATCGAGATGCCCAGGATGACTCCCGGAATGACGAGCGGCACCACCATCAGGATGTAGAGGGCCTGCTTGCCAGGAAAATCGCCCCGCTCGAAGAGGAAGGCGTTGCAGGTGCCGGCGGCGACCGACAGGGCCGAGACGATCAGCCCGATATAGACCGAGTTCCGGAGGCCCTGCATCAGCCGGCGGTCGTGGAACATGCCGAGCTTCGGCTCGGTGTCGTTGAAGAACCAGTCGAGGGTGAAGCCGCGCCAGGGCAGGCTCGGAAACAGCGAATCGTTAAAGGCGAAGATCGCGGCGGCGGCGAGCGGCGCCGCCAGATAGACGAAGAAGGCGATCACGTAGCCGCGATAGAGCCAGCGCTGGGCGGGCGACTGCGGCTCGGCGACGTTCATGCCCGCCCCGTCACTCGCGGGCCACCGTGCCGGTCAGGGTCTGGCCCGTCAGCCGCAGCCCGAGCCAGACGACGAGGGAGGTGAAGACGAGGAGCAGCACGCCGAAGGTCGAGCCGGCTTCCCAGTTGTAGCGGGTGATGAACTGGTTGTAGATCTGCTCCGTGAACCACATGCTGTTCTTGCCGCCGAGCAGGACCGGTGTGAGGTAGCTCCCGGCGGTCAGCATGAAGACGATGATGCAGCCGGCGACGATGCCCGGCATGGCATAGGGAATGACGATCCGGCGCATGACCGTGAAGCGGCTGCCGCCGAGATTGTAGCCCGCTTCGAGCAGCGCGTTGTCCATCCCGTCCAGGGTCGAGACGAGCGGCACGATCATGAAGAGGACGACCGTGTAGACGAGGCCGATGACGACGGTGACGTCGTTGTAGAGGAACTCGATCGGCCCGCTGACGAGCCCGGCCCATTGCAAGAGGCCGGACAAGAGCCCGCTCTCGCGCAGGAGCACGATCCAGCCGAACGCGCGGACGAGGTCGCTGACCCAGAGCGGGATGAGGCAGAGGATCAGCAACGCCCCCTTGAGCCCCGGCCGCGCCACCTTGGCAATGTAGTAGGCGACCGGAAAGCCGATCAGCAGGGTGACGATGGTGACGAGGATCGAAATCTTGGCGGTGCGGAGCAGCGTGTTCCAGTAGATCGGCTCGTTGAGGAAGTCGACATAGTTGCCGACGCCAAACGTGTAGTCGCGCGGGCCCAGCTTCTCGCGGAACGAGAGATAGGTGATGCCGAGCTGCGGCAGCAGGATCAAGAGCACGATCCAGAGCAGGAACGGCGTCAGGAGCAGAAAGAGCGACAGGCGGCGCGCGTCGCTGCTGGACATCGTTCAGGCACTCGCGGCGAAGGCGCGGGCGTTGGCCGTCGCCCAGCCGAGCTCGACCGCGTCGCCGGGGCCGACCCGGGTAGGACTGTCGAGATAGCGGAAATCGACCTCCACGAGGGCCTCGCCGCAGCGCACCAGGACCCGACTGGCGGCACCGTTGAAGAGCAGGCTGTCGACCGTTCCGCTGACCGTGTTCGGCTGTGCCGCCGCTTCCCCTGGTCTCGTGATGGTGATGGTCTCGGGGCGGACAAAGACATCGACCGCGTCGCCCGGCACGACCGGCCGGCCGGCAATCGACGCCAGGGTGAGCCTGCCGTCGGCCAGCTCGATCCGCGCCTCACCGTCCTGGACGGCGATGACGCGGCCGCGCCAGCGGTTGGCATCGCCGACGAAGCCGGCGACGAAGGCCGAGCGCGGATCGTGGTAGAGTTCCTGCGGCGTGCCGATCTGCTCGAACCGGCCGGCATTCATCACCGCCACGTTGTCGGACATCACCATCGCCTCGGACTGGTCGTGGGTGATGTAGAGGAAGGTCGTGTCGAACTGGTGCTGCAGCAGCTTGAGCTCGATCTTCATCCGCTCGCGCAGCTTGAGGTCGAGGGCCCCGAGCGGCTCGTCGAGCAGCAGCACGTCGGGCTCGAGCACCATGCAACGGGCGATGGCGATCCGCTGCTTCTGGCCGCCGGAGAGCTGGCCGATCGATTTTCCGGCGACGCCGGGCAGGCCCACGCGCTCGAGCACGGCGGCGACCTTGCGGGCGATATCGGCCCGGCTCTCGCCGCGGCAACGCAGGCCATAAGCGATGTTCTCGCCGACATTCATCATCGGGAAGAGGGCCAGGTGCTGGAAGACCATCTTGACGTTGCGCCGGTTTGGCGGCACGCCGAGCACCGACCGGCCCTTGAGCCGGATGTCGCCGGCGGCCGGCTCCTCGAAGCCGGCGATCATCCGCATGAGGGTGGTCTTGCCGCAGCCCGACGGGCCGAGGATGGAGAAGAACGAACCCGAGGGCACGGCGAAGCCGATGCCGTCGACGGCGGTGAACTGCCCGAACCGCTTGGTCAGGCGCTCACATTCGAGGTCGTAGATCATGCGAGCGATCCGTGCGCGCCGGGAAGGGCACGGGCCTTCCCGGCAACGGCGCGGCTCAGTTGGCGGCCTGGATGCGCTCGAGCGCCTTGCCCTCCATGTCCTCGATGCCGGGCGGGATGTTGGCGAAGAACTTGAGATTGGCGATGTCCGCCTCGTCGAATGCCACTTCGACCGCGGCCCGCTTGTCGTCGGGCAGAAGCGAGATGCCGTCCTTGACCGCGGCGATCGCCCCGGTGCTGGCGGACATCATGGTGACGATGTCGGGGCGCAGGACGAAATTGATCCACTTGTAGGCGGCGTCGTCCGCCTCACCCTTGGCCGGGATGGCGAAGGTGTCGATCCAGGCGAGCGCCCCGGTCTCGGGTGGAATGTATTGGATGTCGGGGTTCTCGCTGTAGAGCTTGAAGGCCGTCGAGTCCCAGGTCTCGGATACGATCACCTCGCCCGACAGCATGAGCGCCGCGAGGTCGTCGCCACCCTGCCAGTACGCCTTGACGTTGCTCTTGCACTCGATGAGCTTCGCGGTGACCTCGTCGAGCATCTGCTCGTAGGCAGCGGGATCGCCGTAGAGCTCGAACGGGTTCTTGCCCATGGCGAAGCTGGTGCCGAGCAGGATGGTGCGGCGCATCCGCATCGAGGTCCGGCCGGCATAGGCGGGGTTGCAGAGATCGTCCCAGCCCTTGACGTCCGGCGCCTTGGTAATGTCGGCCATGATCCCGGACGTGCCCCACTGGTGCGGCACGGCGTAGACCTCGCCGTCGATCGTGGTGTTGTCCTTGACCCCCTCGAGCAGGTTCGGGTCGAGCGCGTCGATGTCGATCTGGCCGAGGTCGAGCGGCTTGTAGATGCCGTACTCGAACTGGGCCGCAAAGATGCGGTCATGGCTCGGCTGTGCCAGATCGAACCCGGCACCACCGGTAGCCCGCAGCTTGGCGATCATCTCCTCATTGTTCGAGAGCGTGACCTCGACCTCGATGTCCGGATGCTCGGCCTCGAAGAGGTCGATCACCGCGTCGGGCGCATAGCCGCCCCAAGTCAAGAGGCGCAGGGTCTCGGCCTCCGCCGGAGCCCCCGCCGAGAGCGCGATCACAGCGGCACCCGCCATGACGATCGGCAGCGTCGTCTTCCTCATCGGTTCACCTCCTCTGTACGCGTTTCGGCCATGGGCCGCCGTCGACGATTTCGTTGCCGAGCCCCGGACGCAAAGAACAGGGCCACTACGGCGCTGTTCCCCAACCAGTTCGGGCACGGCGCCGGTCGGCTCGGCCATGACCCCTCCCGGCGGCGTCACAGGTTCAACCTGTCCCGCCAGCGATATAGCATGATCGACGAGCTGAGGAACCAAGGATTGCCGTGGTAGAAGGGCCGAGACTGGAACGGCAGGTCGTCGAGCCCGGTCCTGCCCTCGGGGCGGCCGAGGATGCGCTGGCCGAGCCGGGTGCCCAGATAGCTCGCCATCGACACGCCCGAGCCGCAATAGCCGGCCGCATAATGTAGCCCGTCCGCCTCGCCGGTATGGGCCAAGGTGTCGAAGGTGTAGGCGACGAAGCCGAACCAGGAATGGCTGATCCGCGTCGTGGCAAGCTCGGGAAAGAGGCGGGCCAACTCGGCCTGCAGCAATCGCCCGCTGCACCGCGGATCGGTCTCGGCGACGCTGACCCGGCCGCCGAAGAGGATGCGCCGCCGGTCGGGCGAGGCGCGATAGTAGTAGACCAGCCGCCGGCTGTCGCTGACGATCCGGTCGGTCGGCATCAGCCGCTCGACAAGGCCGGGCGGCAACGGCTCGGTGGCGATGATGTAGCTGCCGATCGGGATGACCCGCCGCCGCAGCCAAGGGATCGCGGCACCGGTGTAGCCGTTGGTGGCGACCACGACTTCGCGCGCCCGCAGCCGGCCGCGCGTCGTCTCGAGCTGGAACGCGCCGCCGTCGCGCCGGACGGCGGTCACTGCGGCCTGCGGTGCCGTCCGGCCGCCGGCGGTCAGGTACTGCTGCAGCAGCCCGGCATGGAAGCGCGCCGGATCGACCGCGGCATGGCGCGGGTAGACGACGCCGCCGTGATAGGCGTCGGTCGCCAGCTCGCGGTGCTGCTCGGCGCGCGGCACGACGTGCGCCTCGACCTCGAGCCCCTTGGGCTGGTTCGCCAGCGCCGCCGTCAGGGCTCGAAAGGCGGCTGGATTGTGGGCGGCGTGGAAGCGGCCGGCGATGCGAAAATCGCAGTCGATCCCCTCCTCGGCGACGAACCCGCCGATCCAGGCGAGCGCGTCGCGCCCGGTCTGGAGGATCGCCCGTGCCCGCTCCGGCCCGTGCCGGCGGTCGAGATCGGCGAAGCCCGGCTTGATGCTAGTGCTGATCTGGCCGCCATTGCGCGTGCTGCAGCCCCAGCCGATCGTCTCGGCATCGAGCACCAACGTGTGGCGCCCGCCACGGACGAGCTGGAGGGCGGCGCCGAGCCCGGTATAGCCAGAGCCGATCACCGCCACGTCGACATGGCCGGGCAGCGCCTCCGCGGCGATCTCCGGTCGCGGCGTGCGCTCCCACCAGTAGGGTGTGGTCTTGAAGTCCTCGGTGAACAGCCCCGCCATCAGTCCAGGGCGCTGACCTGATAGCGCGATCTGTAAAGCCATTCGGGGTCGATCTCGACCCCCCAGCCCGGCTCGGCCGGGATCGTCACGTGGCCGTCCTCGACGGCATAGGGCGAGCGGCGGAAGAGGCCCTCCTGCCATGGATAATAATCCGGCCCCTCGATCGACAACTCGAGATACTTGCCCGCATTCGGGATGGCGCCGAGGAGATGCATCGTGAAGAGGGTCACCATCGAGAGATTGGCGCTGTGCGGCGTGACCGGCAGGCCGGCCGCCTCGGCCATCCGCGCGACGCGCAGCGTGCGCGCGATGCCGCCCAGATAGAGCACGTCCGGCTGCACCACGTCGACCGCCCGCATCGCGATCATCCGCCGCCAAGTCACCAGATCGCAGTCCTGCTCGCCGCCGGTCACGTCGATGTCGAGCGCGTCGGCCACCTCCCTGGTCTGCTCGAGCTCCCAGTAGGGGCATGGCTCCTCGTAGTGTGTGAGCCCGTGCTGCTCCATCAGCCGGCCCATCTCGATCGCGCGCTTCGGCGAGAAGCAGCTGTTGGCATCGGCCAGAAGCGCCACGTCGGGGCCGAGCTCCCGGCGCATCAGCGGAATGATCTCCTCGGACCGCCCCGGCCACTCGTCCTGGTCACGGCCAACCTCGCGGCCGACCCGGAACTTGAAGGCATTAAAGCCCTTCTCGTCGCGCAGCCGCTTCAGCCGGCGCGCCTCGTCGGCCGGCGTGATGTCGCGCTTCATCGACGAGGCATAGGCGCGCAATCGCCCTGGCCGGCCGCCGAGCAGGCTCACCACCGGCTGGCCAGCGAGCTTGCCACGCAGGTCCCATAGGGCAGTGTCGAAGCCGCCCATCGCCCGGGCGAGATAGGAGCCGGGAAACTTGTGCTCACGCTCGACGACCCGGTCGAGCAGGTCGTCGAGATCATCGGTCGGCTGGTCGAGCACCCAGGGTGCCACTTGGCGATGCAGGACTTGGGCCGAGATGTCCGCGTTGTAGGTCGAGAGCTGGCCCCAGCCCTGCGCACCGCAGCCCGACGTGACGCGCACGAAGCCGACGGCGGCGGTGCAGAAGCTCTCGATCCTAGTTACCTTCATGCGCGGCCTCCCTGGCGCTGGTGCCCATCTCGGCGCCGAATTACTCTGCCGCACAGGTCCATTCTTGACATAGCTCTGGACCATTCGGACAGTCTCGGCGATGGCGGTATGGCCAGAACAGCTCCCAGGGCAGATCAATGACCAAGCACGCCGGCGGTGCGCTGCTACCCTCGATCGCCATCGACCGAGAGTCGCAAGTGTCGATTGGCTCGCAGCTTGCCCGCGGCCTGCGCGAGCTGATCCTGACATCGCTTCTCCAGGCCGGCGACCGGCTGCCCTCGACGCGCACGCTGGCCCGCGATCTCGGCATTTCGCGCACGACGGCAGTCGACGTCTACGACCAGCTGACGGCAGAAGGGCTCTTCGTCTCGCGGGTCGGTGCTGGCGCCTTCGTCAGCGAGGCGCTGCGCGTCAACCGGCCGGGCCCGCCACCTCGGCCAGCCTGCGAATTGAGCGAAGGGCGACAGCCGGCCCGCCTCGCCCGGCTCGCCGGCAAGGCCTCCGAAAAGTTCTTCCCACGCCTCGCGCATCCGCCCAAGCCGCGCGCATTCACCACCGGCACCCCAGCCTACGACGCCTTTCCCCTGCCGCTCTGGGCGCAGCTCACCGCCCGCTCGCTGCGCGAGCCGCGCCACGTCTTGATGCGCTATCCCGAGGCGGGCGGCCTGCCGGAGCTGCGGCGGGCGATAGCCGGCCATCTGCGGATGAACCGCGGCTTCACTTGTACTGCCGAGGAAGTCTTCGTCTTTAACGGGGCGCAGGAAGCGTTCAACCGGATCGGCAGCCTGCTGCTCGACCCCGGTGATCCCGTCTGGTTCGAGAACCCGGGCCATATCGGAGCGCGCAACAGCTTTGTGGCGGCTGGCGCCCGGCTCGTGCCGGTGCCGGTCGACGCCCACGGCATGGACGTGCCGGCCGGGCTCGCCGCCACCCCGGGCTTCCGCCTCGCCTTCGTCACGCCATCGCACCAGCAGCCGCTCGGCGTCGCCATGAGCCTCGAGCGACGTTTCGGTCTTCTGCAGGCAGCCGCGCGGGCCGACGCCTGGATCGTTGAGGACGATTATGACGGCGAGCTCTGGCATGCGGGCCGGATGCCGCCGACCTTGCGCAGCATCGACACGTCGGGCCGGGTGATCTATGTTGGCTCGTTTAGCAAGTCGCTTTTCCCGGCAATCCGGATCGGCTTCGTCGTCGCTCCGCCCGGCCTCGTCGAGGTCTTCGAGCGGGTCGGCGGGGCCGTCCTGGAGGGTGCCGCCACCAGCCTGCAGGCCACGCTGACAGCGTTCATCGAGTACGGCCATTTTGCGGCCCACATCAGGCGCATGCGCAAGCTCTATGCCGAGCGCCAGGAGGCGCTGGTAGAGGCGGCGGACCGCCGGCTCAAGGGGCTGGTCGACGTGCAGCCGACAAAGTCAGGCCTGCAGACCGTGGGTCACCTCGCAGCGGACTTCGACGAGCACGACGTGAGCGCTCGGGCGGCTGCCCGCGGCGTGACGGTGGCACCGGTCGCGCGCTTCTGCATCGCGCCGATCGGGCTCAAGGCGCTGGTGCTGGGCTTCAGTGCAGTGGCACCGCGCGAGCTCGTCGCTGGGGTCGAGACGCTGGCCGCAGTGCTCGAGGAGGCTCAGGACCTCAGCGCGCGTCCGCAAGCACCAGATCGGCGCCACGCTCGCCGACCATGATCGTCGGCGCATTGGTGTTGCCGGAGGTGAGCAGCGGAAAGATCGAGGCGTCGATCACCCGCAAGCCTCCGATGCCGTGCACGCGCAGGCGTGGATCGACCACCGAGGTCTTGGGATCGGGGCCCATGGCGCAGGTGCCGACCGGGTGGAACACGGAGCCGACCCGGGCCCTGATGTCCTCGATGAGGGCTGCCTCCGCCTGCACGTGAGCGCCAGGCTTCAGCTCCTCGGCGATTACTGCCGCCAAGGGCGCCGCCGCCGCCAGCCGACGGAGGAAGCGGACCCCGTCGAGCAACTCCATTAGGTCGTGGTCGGTCGAAAGGTAGCCGGGGTGGATCGCAGGTGCTTCGAGCGGATCGGCCGAGCGGATGGCGAGCCAGCCGCGGCTGGTCGGCCGGCAGTTGGCGACGCCGAGCAGGAAGCCCGGGAACGGGTCCGGACTTAGCAGCGGCCGTTTGCCGGGCGGGGTCCGGACATAGCTAGCCGGCGAGAAATAGAGCTGCATGTTTGGCCGCTCGATCTCAGGCCGGGTGCGGAAGAAGCCACCCGCCTGATTGACACTCAGCGACAGCGGCCCGTCGCGGCGCAGGAGATAGCGGGCACCGACGCGCAGCCGCCCGGACCACGGTAGCAGCACGTCGTTGAGCGTCGGCACCGTCGACCGATAGAGATAGTCGATGCCGAGATGATCCTGGAGATTGCGCCCGACTTGGCTGAGCGGGGCCACGACCGCGATGCCGTGCCGGGCGAGCAGGTCGGGGTCGGCGAGGCCGGATAGCTGGAGGAGTTGTGGCGAGTTGACCGCACCAGCGGCGAGGATCACCTCGCCCCGCGCCACCGCCGCACGCGGCGCACCCTGCTTCAGATAGTCGACGCCCACGGCGCGGCGTCCGTCTAGACGCAGCCTGGTGACCCTGGCGCCGATCTCGATGGCGAGGTTCCGACGCTTCGCCGCAGGCTGGAGATAGGCGGTCGCGGCCGAGGCGCGGACGCCGTTGCGGGTGGTGATCTGGTAGATCCCGACCCCTTCCTGGCGGGCGCCGTTGAAGTCGGGGTTGCGGGCCAGCCCTATCGTCTCGGCGGCGGCGAGAAAACGCTCACAAAGCGGGTGCACCTCGCGCCGCACGTCGGCCACGTCCAGCGGGCCACCGACCCCACGCCAAGCATGATCTCCGGCGGCGCTGTTCTCCATTCGGCGGAAGGCCGGTGCGGTGTCGGCCCAGCCCCAACCAGGATTGCCGCGCGCAGCCCAGCCATCGAAGTCCTCGTGCTGGCCACGGATAAAGACCATGGCGTTGATCGAGCTTGAGCCGCCGAGCACTTTGCCCCGCGGCCAGTAGCTCTGTCGTCCGCCGGTGCCCGGATCGGGCTCGGTCATGTATTTCCAGTTGACGCAGGCGTCGAAAAAGGCGCGGCCGTAGCCGATCGGCATGCGGACCCAGAAATTCCGGTCGCTGCCACCGGCCTCGAGCAACAGCACGGAGTGACGGCCGCTCGCCGTGAGCCGGTTAGCGAGCACGCAGCCGGCCGAGCCGGCGCCGACGACGATGTAATCAAAGACCGCCATGCGTTGCGCCCCGGAAGCCCCCGCGACCGATCCTATCGGGCCGGCCGCCTGGTGACGCGTCCATTAACCGATTCCTGGCGTGCCACTTGCCCAGGGGAGCGAGGCCCAGGTACTCCGCCGGGTCGTGATAGGCCTTGAAGCCAGCACGAGCCCGGCCGAAACTACCTAGACGTGAGGTTATCACAGGGTGGGCGCAGCCAAGCAACCGTGCCATTCGGGTGGTTGCCCGGTGTCCATAGTGGGCGGGTCGATTGCCAAGGCAATCCCATCAGGCGCCGGCGAGAAGTTCGAGGAGGAACGCGTCGTCCCGAGCGGCGCGCCTGCGCTTGCCCCGCAATGAGCATTGTTCTGGTTGGCGCGGATTCGGGCCTCGAGCGGCTGACGCTGTCGCGGAGCTGCGTGGACTCGGCTACCCGCCTGACGCCGTCCCGCAAGGCCGACCTCATCTTCCGCTTTGGCAGCTTGCGCAGGATTTCGCGCCCTCTTGCTTCCACGGTGCTTCCACGGCTGGTGGAAACGCAAAAGGCGCCCTTGCGGAAGCCTCGTAAGTCTCTGATATGTTGGGTGAATTTGGTTGCGGGGGTAGGATTTGAACCTACGACCTTCAGGTTATGAGCTCTATCGTTTTTCTGCGTGTTTCCGAGAAGTTGGGAGAAGAGGTAAGTAGCTGTTCTGGATAGTATTTTTGCCTGCGACCTTCAGGGCGATGACCTGAAGGTCGAGCAGAATTCAGAGAGCGGCTGGAGCCTCTCGGCGGTACGTTGCTGGGAAGGCCGAGCGAGAACGCGAGTTGATCGAGCGTAACTATTGTGGCAACGACGCTCGCTCTCGAATCAACCTATGATGAGCTGACGCGGACCGGGCGTGGACTTAACGACCCGCAGACCGACATCAGAAGCAGATCGATCTTGATCAGCTCGCTGCGAGCCGCCGGCATGGCCCGTGCATCAGGCCGCACATTGTCGTCGAGCGCCGCGGCCGACTTGGCCTTTCTCTGTACCTCGGCCCAAATGCCCCTCGGGACGAACTCGCAAGTCGGCGCTGGAAAAGGCCCGCCGATCACCGGCCACCAGCTCAGTCGCCACCTTAACAGCAGGTCGGCCGTCCTAGTTGACGTCTCAGGTCCTGTCGCGGGCCATCCGCACCAGGGTCTGGAGCTGGCCGGCGCTTGCACTGTAGCAGACGTTGAGCATCAGCGCGTCCTTTTCGCCGACGGCGATGAAGGCGTGGGCCATGGTGCTGTCGAGATACATCGAATCGCCGACCTGCAGCAGGATCGGTGCATAGTGCTCGGAGTGGACCTCGATGGGGCCTTCGAGGACGTAGATGAACTCCTCGCCCGAGTGCCGGCTGAACTGGTCGAAGGCGACGACCGAGCGGGCGCGGATGGTGATCAGGATCGGCACCATGGCTTTTTGCGACAGCTCGGTGTTGAGGTAGCGGTAGTCGTAGTTCGGGGTCTCGATCAGCATCTCTTCGCCCGGGCGGGTGATGCTGCGCCGGGCGGTGACGGGCTCGGTCGTGGTCTCGAGCTTGGGCGTGTCGGTGAAGAAGACGCTGATGTCGATGTCGAGGCCTTCGCTCAGCTGGACGAGCTTGTCGTAGGTGAGCGAGAGCTGGCTGTTCTCGACCTTGGAGAGGGTCGAGATGCTGACGCCGGTGCGGAGCGCCACGTCGGCGAGGCTGATGCCGAGCTCGGCGCGAATGGCCCGCAAGGCGCGGCCGAGCCTGGCTCGGGCCGCCCGTTCGGGCACGGTCTCAGTCGGCACGGCCACGGGCCTCGATCGGCCAGATGGCGACGAGGTCATCGCCGCGGACGCAGTGGTAGTGGTCGAAAAGGTTCAGGGTGGGATCGCAATGCGGCACCATCCATGTCGTCAGCTCGCCGAGCGCCACCGGCCGCATGGCGCCGGTGAGGTCGAGCTTGCCGAACTCGTCGCCGAACCGGCCGTAGGTGGAGCCGGGCGTGGGCCCGTCAACCAGAACCGGCATCGGGCCGTCCATCGAAAAGCTCTTCGAGCCGGCGTCGATCGTGGCGAAGTCGGCGTGGCGGCGGCTGACGATACGGGCGAGAACGAAGAGTGCCGGGCTGAAGCGCTTGGCACCCTCCGGCGTCTGCTCGATGCCGTCGTAGATCACGTCCTGGAAGATGTAGGAGCCGACCTGGAGGTCGGTCATCAGGCCGAGCTCGTGGTCGAAATCGCCGGTGCCGGTGCCGCTGCCGGTGACGATCGGGCAGGCATGGCCGCCGGCGACGAGCGTGTCGCGGACGTTGCCGAGGATGGCCAGCGCCGCGTGCGAGGCGGCTCGTCTTTCGGCATAGGCCTTGATCGCCTGGGTATGGCCGGCATAGCCCTGCACGCCGATCAGCTCGAGGCCAGGTGCCGAGCGGATGGCGGCAGCCAGGGCGAAACCCTCCTCGACGCTGGCGACGCCGAAGCGGTGGGTGCCAACATCGACGTCGATCAAGAGGCGCAGCTTGCGGTCGCGGCCGGCGGTGGCAGCGGCGAGCTCCGCCACGTTGTCGGGGTCGTCGACGACGACGGCGAGGTCCTGGAGCTTTCCGTGCAGGGCCATGAGCCGGTCGATCTTGGCCTTGCCGGTGATCGGCGAGGTCAAGAGCAGCCCGTCGAGGCCGGCCGCGGCCATGGCCTCGGCCTCGCCGAGCTTGGCGCAGCAGAGGCCGATCGCACCGGCTTCCATCTGCAGCCGGCCGATGGTGGCGCATTTGTGGGTCTTGGCATGCGGGCGAAGGGCGATGCCGCGCTTTGCAGCCACGTCGTGCATCGCCTTCAGATTGTGCTCGAAGGCGTCGAGGTCGATGATCAACGTCGGTGTGTCGAGTAGCGCCCTCGAGCCCGGCTTGCCGATCAGATGGTAACTGAGGCTTTGGCTCATCGGGTCGTCTCCTCGCTCGGCCACCAGTCGCCGCCGGTGACGATGCCGTTGCAGACCAGCCGCTCGTCGGCGGTCAGTGTCTCGCCCAGGCTGTCGGTGTGGACGTGGCGGCCGGGGCGCATTTCCAGAACGGCGGCGTCGCCCACGGCACCGACCGCGAGGCTGCCGAGGTCTGTCCTGTCGATCGCCTTGGCCGGGTGCACGGTGGCTGTTTTGATCACGTCCTCGAGCCGCATGCCCAGCGCCACGAACTTCGACATGCAGGCGAGGAGGTCGTGGGCCGGGCCGTCGACGCAGAGCGTGTGCACGTCGGACGAGATGACGTCGGGGAGGAAGCCCTGCTCGAGCATCGCGGTCGCCGTCTCGAAGGCGAGCGAGCCCAGGCCGTGGCCGATGTCGAAGACGACGCCGCGCTGCCTTGCGGCAATCATGTCGGCGCGGATCGTCCGGTCGCCGTGAATGGGGGCGTTGGGGAAGGGCTTGAAGCAGTGGGTCAGGACGTCGCCCTTCCGCAAGTGCGCGATCACCTCGTGGCGGCCGGGACCCGGGAAGTCGAGATGGGTCATGAGCGGCAGCTGCAGCTTGTCGGCAGCATCGAGGGCGGCGTTGAAGGGGCCGGCTGCGTTGCTGCCGCTGGTGGCGGCGCCGATCCTGACCTTCATGCCGACGATGTGCTCGAGGTGGTCCCGGGCGACGGCCACGGCCTCGCGCGGGTTGCAGAGGCGGATGTCGAGGTTCTCGCCGACCATCACGTTCTTCGAGAAGGCGAAGATGCCGGCGAACGAGATGTTGAGATAGGCCAGGATGCGGACCCGCGAACGCTCGATGACGTGGTGGCGGAAGCCCGGGAAGTTGCCGGGCCCGGCGCTGCCGGCGTCGATGAAGGTGGTGGTGCCGCTCCGCCTCGCGATCTTGTCGGCATCGACGCCCAGGGACGTGCCGCCCCAGTAGACGTGGGTGTGGAGATCGAGGAGGCCCGGCGTGACGATGCGCCCGGCGACGTCGATGACCTCGCGCGCGCGCTCGGGCGCGATGTCGGTATCGACGGCGGCCACGCGGCCTTTGGCGAAGGCCACATCGGCGATGCGGTCGGTGTTGGTGGCGGGGTCGACGACCCGGCCGCCTTTCAGGATGAGGTCGAACAAGGCTGCTTTCCGTTGGCTCGGCGCGGGGCCGGAATTTATCTTGTTTCCAATTCGCGACTCGTGTTTACGATACGAAACAGGAAGAGAAAACAAGTTTCGCGGCAGCCTTCAGTCCCAGCGAGACGACGCTGGGGAGACGGCGCAAGCGACGCTCACCTGTGGCCACGAGGCAGTGGCCGCCGACAAAAAAGGGGATGGAAACGGCATGCGCGAGGATGTTCAGGCGAAGCGACGCGATCTCGACAGGTATCTCATGCGGCGGCGGGCCGTGCTGCAGGGCGGGCTGGCTGGTGCCGCGGCCGTCCTCGCACCGGGGCTCTCCCGCTCGGTGCTGGCGCAAGGTGGGCCCCCCTTGAGCTTTATCGGCTGGCAGTACAACCCGCAGATCGTGGAGGAGAACGTCAACATCTTCCGCGAGCTCTACAACGAGAATGTCGATTACGAGCTGGTGCCCGGCGAGTATCACGCGGTCGTCGAGACCAAGCTGATCGGCGGCCAGAAGATCGACATGATGTACTCGGAGGAGGATCGCCTCGCCCGCTGGTGGCGCGCCAACTGGGTGCGCGACATCGACGACATGGAGGGCATCGAGGCGATCAAGGCCGGGATGTTCGACATCAACGTCTACAACATGTCGCTGCCGGACGGAAAGCTGGGCGGCCTGCCCTACTACACCGGCTTCAACTCGTTCGTGACCAACCAGCGCCACCTGGAGGCCGCCGGGCTGGAGCCGCCGGCGACCTGGGAGGAATTCCTCGACCAGTGTCGCAAGCTCAAGGCCGACGGGGTCGCCGAGTACCCTTATGTCAGCGCCTGGCAGCGGCAGTGGGCGAGTTTGAGCTGGAGCCTCTTCTCGATCTGGTATTCGGAAGGGGCCAAGGTCTTCGACGAGAACTTCGAGCCGGTGTTCGACGACGCCTTCAGGCGGGTATTGGAGATCCACCGCACGCTCTACGACGAAGGGCTGGTGCAACCCGACATCTTCACGCTCGACCAAGAGGGTGTGCCGGCCTTCGCGACCGGCAACCACACCTACATGGTCGTGCACGACTACGACCAGAAGGTGTTCAACGACCCCAACCTCTCGCAGCTCGCCGGCGACTGTGCCAATGCGATCATGCCGGGTGCCACGCGCTCGACCTTCATCTGGACGGCGCTCTATCTGATGGGCAAGGAGCCGGTCGACATCGACCGGGTGTGGAACCTGATGCAGTTCTTCGGCGGCAAGGCCAACGACGGCAAGTACCACGTCGCCACCCGCTGGGCGCTCGAGTTCGGGCTGGGCACGCCGCACAAGGAGGTGATCGAATCGCCCGAGGTGCAGGAGGCCTTCAGCCAGTGGAAGGACCTCGAGATCGCGGCCGTCCAGCAGGAGACCGCGACCACCCGTGACGTCGCCAAGACCATGTGGTTCCCGGAATGGGACTGGTACATGATGGGCGAGGTCCAAGACTATATCCGTGGGGTCCAGGACACGGACCAGTTGATCGACAAGCTGCAGGCCAAGGCCGTCGAGCTGAAGGCGCAGTATCCGGAGTAGTCGATCGGTGAGAACCCGCCCGGTGCTCCCTGCCGGGCGGGTCTTCGATTGTTCCTATCGACGTCTCAGCCGCGAGTGCCGATGAGCGCCACGACTGCCGACCGACCGATTCCGAAAGTGCGGCCGAGGCGACAGAGCAGCGTCGAATCGCTGCGCCTGCCGATCCTCCTGACCCTGCCGACGCTGCTCATCGTCTTTCTGGTGATCGGCATTCCGCTGGTCTATTCGCTGGCCTTGAGCCTGCACCGCATCAACATGCTCACCCAGCAATGGGTGTTCGTAGGGTTCCAGAACTACCTCGACATCCTGCCCAACCCGGATTTCGTTTGGGCCTTCATTCGCACCGTCTACTTCGCAATCGTGACGGTCGTCGGCGGGCTGGTCCTCGGGATGGGGATGGCGCTGGTCCTCAACATGCGGTTCTTGGGCCGGGGCATTCTCCGGAGCTTCGTGCTCATTCCCTGGGCGATGTCGCCGGTTGCCGTCGGCATTCTCTGGGGCTGGATGCTGAATGGCAATTACGGCACGCTGAACGGTATCCTCTTCGATCTCGGCATCATCGACAGGCCGATCGCCTGGCTCGCCGACGGCTTTGCAGCGCTCAACCTCGTGGCGCTGGTGCACATCTGGAACCAGGCGCCCCTGGCCTCCCTGCTGCTTCTCGCCGGCCTCCAGTCGATGCCGGAAAACCTGCACCGGGCAGCGCGCATCGACGGGGCCGGCCCCTGGGCGCGGTTCTTCCGGATCACCCTGCCCTGGCTCCGGCCGATGCTCTTGCTCGTCTTGATCCTGACCTCGATCAACTCGATCATGGCGTTCGATCTCTTCTGGACGATCACCAAGGGCGGGCCGGGCAGTGCGACCACCGT
>DAIRDJ010000078.1:0-17533 GCA_036796215.1 Geminicoccaceae bacterium | reverse complement strand
CGGGCCCACCGGCCAACATGGCTGTCGCTACCGCTCAGGGTGGTTGTCGCTCACCTACCCGCTTCACCATGGATCGCCGCAATGTCGTCCTGACCGTCGTCGGGCACGGCACCGAAGTCGCTCACGAGGCGCGTTTCCGCATCAAGACGGATTGGTGCAAACGCGGGCGCACCTCGCCTGCAGGCAGCGGGGCACGTCCCAGGCCTGGGGTACGAGGCAGCGCGGTCGAAGCCCGCTCTTGGCCTCCCACATTGCGGAGGGGGGCGATCCGAAAGCGAGTTCGATGGGAGAACCCATTGCGGGAAGGGAACCGTGGTCGAACCTCCTGCGGCCCCTAACTCATTGTTTTTAAGCGATTTAGAACCGTGGTCGCCCCGCCTTGCTTTCACCGGCACCAGCCACGTCCCCCAGACCCAGCCAGGCGGCGAGAGCCTCGAGCTCGAGGGCTAGGGCGTCCGGCGTCTCCGCCGGTGCCTCGGGTTCGAGATGCACGGCATGGACCAGGAGCCGTGACGCCTGCCGGTCGGCCTTGAGATCGACCCGGGCGACCAGCCTGTCGCCGTATAGGAAGGGCAGGACGTAGTAGCCGTGCCGGCGCTTCTCCAGCGGCACATAGATCTCGATCCGGTAGCGAAAGTCGAACAGCCGCTCGGTGCGCGCCCGCTCCCAGACCAGCGGGTCGAAGGGCGCCAGGAGGGCTCGGGCCTCGATCCGCCGCGGCCGGCGGGCGTCTGGGTGCAGGAAGGCCGGCGGCCAGCCGGGCACCTTTGCCGGAACCAGCGCCCCCTCCTCGACCAGGGCTGCGATGGCGGCCTTCGCGTCCGCTGGCCCGAGCCGGAAATAATCCCGCAGCTCGCCCGCCGTGGCGATGCCCAACGCCCGCGCGGCTTGCTCGATCAGCAGGCGATGCGCCGCCGCTTCCGCTGGCGTCGGCAAGGCCAGGATGCCGGGCGGTATCACCCGCTCGGTGAGGTCGTCGACGCGCTCGAAGCTGCGCCGCCGCGTCGCCGTCGTGATGTGGCCTGCATAGAAGAGCCATTCGAGGATGTGCTTCGACTCGCTCCACGCCCACCAGCCGGTGCGGCTCGATTCGAAGTCGGAGGCGGCGAGCGGCCCGTTCTCGCGGATGCGCTCGAGCACCGCCATCGCCTCGGCCCGCCGCTCGTGCGCGAAGACCCGCAGGCCCGCATACCCGGCCTCCCCCCGATCGGCCCGCGCCATCCGCCAGCGCAACAGTGGCTGCGTCGCCAGGGGCAAGAGCGACGCCTCGTGCGCCCAGTATTCGAACAGCCGCCGCTCACCCCGCCCGGCCCAGGCGGCGCGGTCCAAAAGCCCGGGATCGTAGGCGCCGAGCCGCGAAAAGGCCGGCAAATAATGCGCCCTCGCCAGCACGTTGACGCTGTCGATCTGGTGCAGCCCCAACCGCTCCACTACCCGACGCAAATGCCCCTGATCGACACGGAGAGGTCGCGCCACCCCGAAGCCTTGCGCGGCGAGCGCGATCCGCCGCGCCTGCGCAGCGCTGATCCGCTCCGTCATCGCCTGCGCGGCGCCAGCACGGGCGGATCGTCGGGCAGCGTCCGGGTCTCATCGAGCATGCCCGCTTCTACCCGAACGATGCCGCCAAGGGGAATCCCGAACGATCCATAAAGTGCTGATTTGCTTGATCTTGAAGGAGCTCGCCAGCGGCCGCCCGCTAGATCGTTACCGAGCCACGGCCGCCACTCCAGCGCCGCTCTTTCGGCGATTCGGCCAAAAGTGTCCTGAAGCGACGGCTGGCGCGCAATGGGCGTTTTCCTCGCCACCTGATCAGTGAATTTGTCGGCCAGCCAATGGTAAATCCAGTCGCCGCAGTCGCCGCAAATGCCGTTCTCGTGTTTTGAGGACTTCAGCCCAGGTGCACTTCACGATGTACTCCGGCCGCCATGCCTGATACAATGGGAATTGTAGCTATCGAACTGAGAGGCTGCGAACTCCAGAGCACCGATCGGCCCGCGACCAGTCGAAGGGGTACGTCTCATGCATCGGCACGATCGCCGGCCCGTCATGTGCTTGAGTCAATTCCTCGCGGCCCTGGTGATCGGGCTCAACCCGTCGGTCGGGCTGGCGGAGGGTCGCGTGCCCGTACCATACCCCTACGCCGATGGGCGGGCGCCTGACTTCGCCGACCGGGACCTCGACGGGGTGCCGGACGAGCACGACAACTGCCCGGACATCGCGAACGAGCCCGAAGCGGGCGGCCAGCAGCCGATGGTCTGCGGCGCCGGGCTAGCGGCCGCGCAGGAGCGCTACGTGTTCCTCACCTCGCGCACCTTCCGGCCGCCCCGGGGCGTCGATCCCGGCCTCCACCCCGCCGGCGGGCGCATGCATGTTTTCCTGCACATCGAGCGGGACGACAACCCGGTGGTGCTGTCGCCCGAGCAGCGCCGGCGGCTCGAGAGCGCCGGGGTCACGATCCGGGAGTATGTGCCTCACAACACCTATTATGCCACGGTCCCCGGCACGCGCACCGCGCTCGCCGGCATCGTCGACCTGCCGTTCGTGCACGGTATCAGCGCCATCCAGCCGCGCGACCGCATCGCCCGCAGCGTCCGCCTCGCGCGCGGCGCGCCCGCTGAGCGCCAGCCGGATGGCAGCCTGCAGTTTGCGGTCGAGTTCTTCCCGGATGCGCCGCCACAGGCGGTGGCCAGGCTCCTGTCCGATCTCGGCCTGCACCAGACGCTGCGCGACGAGGAGGAGCGTTTCGTCGAGGTGCGCAGCTTCGCCGACGTGCTCGCTTTGGCCGAGAGCGATCTGGTCTATTGGATCGACGAGCTGCCGGGCGAGTTCCGGCCGATGGACGATCTGGCAGCCGCCGAGACCATGGCCGATATCGTCGATCGCGAGCACGGCTTGAGGGGCAACGGCCTGAAGGTCGCCATGATGGAGCAGTACGAGGTCGCCCCCGGACATCCTGACATCGAGGGTCGCGTGATCCACGATAGTGCCGGGAGCCAGGCGTTCGACCAACACAATCTGGAGGTGGCCGGCATCATGATTGGCGATGGGACCCTCGATCCCACCAAACGCGGTTTCCTGCCTGAGGCCACGCTGATCGACTACTCCGCCCGGTCATTCCCACAAACGTCGCGGCACCGTTTTTTTCGTTTCCCGAAGAAAGCGCGCAACGATCATGATGCAGTTCTCTTCAATTATTCCGTCGGTACAGCCGAGAACTGCCACAAGCTCGGCGCGTACGAAAAGGACGGCAAGAACATCGACAAGAGTGTCTACCAGGAGGGCATCTCCGTCGTGCGCGCGGTCGGCAACAGCCGCGGCCCGGACGGGGACTTGGCGAACAATTTGAACGTCAAGAACGGGCCGTGCGAGACCAACTTGGGGAGCCTGCGGCAAGGCGTTGCCAAGAACGACGTCGCGGTGGGCAACTGGAGCCTAATCTTGGACTACGAAGGTGCGGCCAAGAAGTTGCACACGACGAGCGCCGCCGGCCCGACGGTCGACGGCCGTCTCAAGCCTGACCTGGTGGCTCCCGGCTCAGGTGTCTGGACGACCACGCTGGGCGGGGCCTCACCCTTCGGCTACAGGGAATTCGGTGGCACGTCGGCAGCGGCGCCGGTGGTCTCCGGGGTCATGGGCCAGGTCTACGAGGCGTTCGGGGCCGCAACGCAGCCACTCGATCCGCTGACGGTTCCGCCCGCCACCGTCAAAGCCATCCTGCTGCACACCGCGCGCGACGTGGGTCCCCCCGGGCCGGACTACTTTCATGGCTGGGGGCTGGTCGACGCCGCGGCGGCGGTCCGGGTCGCCCTGAACCATGACAAGGCCTCGGCCGAAGACGCTCTGTTCGTCTACCGCGGGCGAGTCGACGAAGCGAGTCTCGAGAGCGTGCTGGCGTTCGAAGTCGCCGCAGAAACCTACGGGCTTAAGGTGACCCTGGTGTGGGACGACCCGCACGCCGCGAGCTCGGCCAGCCTGACGCTGGTCAACGACCTCGATCTCAAGGTCACCGACCCCAACGGCGTGGTCAATTACTATCCGCTCGACACCCGCCTGCTCGCGACCGATCCGATCGAGCGCGAGAACGAGGCGCTGCTGGGCGGCAGGGCCTGCGAACACTCCTTTTGGCTCGCCTGCCGGGACGATCGGAACAACGTCGAGCAGGTCATCGCCGCCGACCCGAACGGCGGACCGCTGGCGGCGGGGACGTGGCTGGCCACGGTCTCTTCGTTCCGTCTCGGTGAGCCCGAGCAATCCTTCAGTTTGGTCGTCGAGGCCGAGGAGAGCCCGGCGCGCTTCTACCGGAGCGCGGCGCTCGCCGCCGACGCAAGCTGCCCCTATGACCCGCTGGCCCCATTTTGCATTTCGATCGAGGCGGACGACGTCGTCCTGGCGTGCGATCCTGGTGTCACCGTCACCGGCGCGGGCAACGATATCGACGGCTTTCTTGGCCAGTACGCCGGCATCCGCACGAGCCGCGACCGGGTGACCGTGCGCGACTGCACGGTCGAGGACTTCGACGTGGGCGTCGATTTCCAGGACAACGCCGACGGCCGCATCGACAACGTCGTGGCGATCCGCTCGGGCACCGCGGGAATCCGGGTGACCGGCGAGCGGCATGGGATCTGGGAGTCGACAGTCTCAGGGGTCGCGAACCCGGACGGCTACGGGATCACGGCGACCGGGGATCAGCATGTGATCTCGGGCAACACCGTCGTGCCGCAAGCCCCCCGCATCGGCATTCATCTCGCCGGCCCGAACACCGGCGCCGGGGCTATGGTCAACAACTCGGTCAACGGGTCGAGCGACGGGATCTGGATCGATGCCTCGAACGCGGAGGGCATCGATCGCTTGAGGATCGAGCGCAACGGAATGGGCAGCCTCAGCGGGGATGGCATCCGGGTCACCGGCAAGCTCACCAACAGCGCGATCAACGGCAACGTCATCGAGGGGTTCGGAACCGCGGGCAACGCCGGCATCCGGATCGAGGCCACGCCCCTGCGTTTCCCCGACAACAATACGGTTTCCGGCAACACGGTTCACGGGGCCGGTTCGGGCAGTCAGACCGGGATCGCGCTCGAAGGAGACAGATGGCGCGGCGAGGAAGGCGTTCTCCAGCTCGAGCGCGTGAGCAAGCACCAGGTCTTCGCGAACTTCGTCGGGGACAGTGCCGATGTGACCGTTGGTGTTTACGAGGACCTCGGCGAGTCCAATCAGATATACGGCAATATCGTGCGCGCGAGCACCTCAGGGATTGTCTCGGCGAACAGCCTTGCCGACCAAGAGGCGGTGCACGTCCATGCAAACAATATTCTGGGAGCCACGACCGGGGTTGCTCTGATGAGCAGCGGCAATCCGCTGGAAACCGCGTCAGGGAAAGCGACCTCGAACAGCATCCGTGAGGCCTCCACGGGCATAAGCGTCACCAACATCAAGGGCAGCCCGGACATCATCAGCGTGAGCGGCAACACCATCAGTGAGATCTCGGTCGGCGGCACCGGCATCGGCGTCTCGAAAGTGGACAAGGTGGATATCGTGGGCAATGATATCATCAATCCGCCACCCCCCAGCCCGCCCCTTAGGATAGGGGTGGGCGTGGATGGAGTGGTGGACCTGACAATCGTCGGCAACGAGATCCGTCACGTGGAGGAGCATGGCGTGGAGATCGGCGATGGCGTCGTCAATCTCGTCTTCACCGACAACATCATCTCAGTAGCGCCGCAACCTAATGTCGGTCGTGCTCTGGATGCGGAAAAGGCGGCCGATCTCGACTTTGGCAACGTCGTTGTGCGCTGCAATGACTTGGCGGGAGGCGAATACGACGCCATCTTTCTGAAGGACGTGGACACCTCTTTCAACGCCTGGAGCGAGCTCGGGCTGCTGAACGGGCAGATCGACGACAACGACGGGGACGGCTACGGCGAGGCCGGGGCGGACTGGATGTTCTCCTCCACGGACTACGCCGGCCCGCGGTCCGCGGACGCCAAGCAGTCCTCGGTGCAGACGAGCCGTATCTCGGACGATGCCCCCTGGATGACGACGACCATCGCCTGCCCGCCGCCATAGCCGACCGACACCGAGGCCAGGGACAATCCGAAGGTTTTCACGATCTCCTCCTCAGCCGCTGCCAGAGCCTGTCCGAGAAGTTTTCTCGGCATTTCAAGAGCGTGGCAGTGAGCAGATGAGAGGAATTGGGCGGCCGTCGATGCAGCGCATCGTCGGCCGACCAAGGACGAAACAGGCACGCGGTGGTTGATCTCGGGCGCCACCTTGGGCTGATCAACGTTCGGGGACGCGATAGCCGGGCATCCGCGCCAGAAGCGCTGCGTAGGCCCGCGCCACGATCCCGACGATCCCTTCGGGCAGGAAGCGCAGCACCAGGATGACCAGGAGCCCGTAGAGCACGAGCTGCCCACCGGCATAGGTGCCGCCCAGCTCCCGCTGGGCAAACTGCTCGATCGGCACGAGCAGCGCTGCCCCCACGACCGGCCCCCAGACGGTGCCGAGCCCGCCGATCGCCGCCGGCAGGCGGCCGGCGCGTCGTTGAGCCCGGCGCCGACCCCTTTGACCACGCCCGCCCGCCGCCGCTCGTCGAGGGCCCGGTAGCATCCCTCCGCGCCCACCTTGAACGTGGCGTCGTAGTCGTCGCCCAGCCGATCGGGGTCGAGATCATGGCTGAAGACGAGGTCGATGCGGTGCAGTCCCAGCCGGTGTACGCTCTGCCCGAAGCCGGGCATGGTTGCGTCGTAGCTCAGGTCGTAGACCTTGCGGAACGGCAGGCCCCGGCGCGCCGGGTCGGTGGCGGCCGCATCCTCGCGGGGGACGAGCTGACGGCCGGCCTTGGTCGACAGAACAAGACTGTCGCGAGGCACACTCCTGAGAACGCTGCCGCGCCGGTGCTCGGACAGCCGACTGCCATATTGAGGGGCCGTATCGACATAGCGGACGCCGGCCTCGTCGGCATGGCGGCTGGTGCGCGCAGCGTCGGTCTCGCGCATCGTGGCCCAGTAGTCGCCGACTTGCAGCCCGCCGAAGCCGAGGGTCGTGACCGTGAGCCCAGTATTGCCAACCGGCCGCCTCGCCAGCGCTGCCGGGTTGTCGCCAACTTTCAATTCGTGCACTGCCATCGCCACCCCCCTCTCTGACCGCAAGACCAACAACCAAGTGCGCTATGCTCCGGTTCTCGCACCGACCAGAGTTGTCGCGCAACACGGTCGAGCTGATCCTGGATTGGAGGCTCCCCAACCCGGACCTCGGCGGGTGCTGTCGACCAGCTCTCGAGCACTTGTTGCGAACCCTCGAGCCACACCGGCAGGTCGTCGCCGCAGCGGATCAATCGCGCTTCGGCAGATCGAACACCAGCCTGAAGCCCAGATGGCCCGTGGTGGTGTCGGCAGGGGCGCCGCTGCGGGCGGCGATGCGGTAGCGGTGGCAGTAGGAGCGGTGGCAGAGATGGGAGCCGCCCTTGATCAGCCGCTCGCCCGCAGCCCTGGCCGCCGCACTGCGCGCCTTGGCCCGGCGATCGAGCGAGCGGCTGCGGAAGGGCAGGGCGCACCACTGCCAGACATTGCCCACCATGTGATGCAGGCCGTAGCCGTTGGCGGCCATGGCATCGACGGGTGCGGTGCCACGCCAGCCGTCGACGCCCAGGTCCATGTCGGGGAACCGGCCCTGCCAGATGTTGCAGGGCGTGAAGCCCACGTCGTCGGGTTCCTGGTCGCCCCACGGATAGCGCGGCAGGGACTGCCCGCCCCTTGCCGCGTGCTCCCATTCGGCCTCGCTCGGCAGGCGGCCGCCGGCCCAGGCGGCGAAGGCCACCGCATCGTTCCAGGAGACGTGGGTGACGGGATGGTCGGGTATGGCTTGCCAGTCCGATGTCGGGCCCGAGGGTGCGGCCCAGCTCGCCCCCTCGACCTTGCGCCACCAGGGCGTGGCTTCGGGGCGCTCCAGGCTTTCGCCCCGGTCGGGCAGGTGGCCGAAGAAGACGTAGGACCAGCCCCAGCGCTCGGCCTCGCTGACATGACCGGTGGCGGCGACGAACGCGGCGAACCAGCGATTGGTGACCGCAAACGGATCGATCAGGAAGGGCTCGAGCCTGACCGTGCGTGGCGGGCCTTCCCCGTCCGCACGGAACACCGGCGTTTTGGTGCCGACCGTCACGACCCCGCCCGGGATGCGCAGGGCGCGCTCGGGCGGTGCTGCCGGCCGGGCGGGGTGGCCCTGGCGCGTCGTTCCCGGCCGCTCGGCCGGGGTGCAGCAGGTCTCAGGCAAAGGCGGGCTGCTGTCCGGGTGCCGGCGTGTAGCCGAAATCGCCGCGGGCCATGACCTTGTCCAGGCCGCCATGCGCCTCGATCCGTGCTGCCTGATCGGCGAAGGCGCGGGCCGAGACGGCCTCGGGATCACAGATTTTCCGGAGTTCCGACTCGCACTCGGCGAGCACCCCGGCATAAGCCGGATCGGTTGCCAGGTCTTTCGTCTCGCCCGGGTCGGCCCCGAGGTCGAAGAGCTGCGGCCGGTAGCCGACGAAATGGACGTATTTCCAGCGCCCGTGGCGCAGCATGAACGTGCCGGTGATCGAGCCAGCGGCGTGGTATTCGCTCATGATGGCGCGCTCGGGCGTCACCCCTTTGGCGATGGCGTAGAGGGAGCGGCCCGGAAGATCGGCGTCGCCCGGGTCGGCCGGTGTGCCGGTGGCCTCGAGCACGCTGGGGAAGACGTCGAGCAGGGTGACGGGCGTGTCGCAGACCGCACCCTCGGGCACGCCCTGGCCGGTGACGATCAGCGGCACCGCCACCGATTCCTCGTACATCACCGATTTGCCCCAGAGATTGCGCTCGCCGAGATTGTCGCCGTGGTCGGAGGTGTAGACGACGCTGGTGCTCTGGGCCAGGCCCGTCTCTTCCAGGGCTCGCAGCACTCGGCCGATATTGTGGTCGAGAAAGGAGACCATGCCGTAATAGGCGGCAATCGCGCGCCTGGTCGTCGCCTCGTCGAAATAGTCGGCATAGTTCATGCAGCGGCGCATGGCCTCGAGCACCGGGTGGTCCGGCGTCTCGGTGAGCTTCGGCAGTGGCACCCGATCGGGCGGGTAGAGGTTGAAGAACGCCTCTGGCGCGATCAGCGGGAAGTGCGGCAGGACGAAGGAGACGAACAGCGCCCAGGGCTTGTCGCCCTCGGCCGCGGCCCGCTTTTTCAGCCAGTCGCAGGCGGCATCGGCAATGCTGCGGTCGTAGCGCGTGTAGCTGGATTCGCCGGGTCCCGCCTCGCGCGCCAGGGCCGGCATGTTGCCTCGGGCGGCGGGCGGCTTCCTGACCATGCCCAGAAGGTCGCCCAGGCCATCGAGGACGTGCAGCGGCAGGATCTCCTCGGAAAAGCCGTTGTCGTCGTCGGCACTCCTGAAGTGCAGCTTGCCGATCAGCGTGCAGTTGCGGCCGCTCTCGCGCAGCCGGTGATGCCAGCTCGGCACCTCGCCGTGATAGGGATGCGCGTTGTCCCAGTGGCCGGTCTCGTGCACGTGCCGGCCGGTGGCGAGGGCGGCACGGGCGGGCACGCAGATCGGGCAGGGGGTGTAGGCGTTGGTGAAGCGCGTGCCTCGCAGGGCCAGCGCATCGAGGTTCGGCGTCTCGACGAGGCGATCGCCATAGCAACCCAGAATATCGCGCTGGTGCTCGTCGGAGAGGATGAAAAGGACGTTCTGCTCTGACATCGAGAAGTATCCGTTGCGGTCAGTCGGGATGGCGGAATTCGGCCGCAGCCGTCTCGTCCAGGCGGAGCCCGTTGCGACGGCCGAGCCAGGCGAGAACCATGGGATAGAAGAGCATGGCGATGGCAACGACGAGGAACGTCAGCGCGATGGGCCGCTCGACCAGCGGCCAGAGGCTGCCGGCCGAGGCCATCAGGCCCGAGCGCAATTCGGTCTCGAGGATGCGAAAGAGCACGAAGCCGATAACGAATGGGCCCAAGGGATAGCGCGAGCGCTCCATGAAGAAGCCGAGGACACCGAAGCCCAAAAGCGCCCAGACGTCGAACATGCGGTTGGCGGTGGCGAACGCACCGACGATGCAGAAGAAGACGATGGCGGGCAGGAGATAGGCGCGGTCGACCGAGATCAGCCGGGCGATCCAGCGGCAGGCCAGCAGCATGACGCCGAAGGTGGCGACGTTGGCGACCAGATAGGCCGCGATGATCGCCCAGGTGAGGTCGCGATGGGTGATGAACAGCATCGGCCCGGGCTGGATGTTGTGCATGATCAAGGCGCCGATGAGGATGGCGCAGATCGGCGAGCCCGGGATGCCCATCGAGACGATGGGGATCAAGGCCCCGCCGACATTGGCGTTGTTGGCCGCCTCGGAGGCGACGACCCCTTCCTCCGCACCGGTGCCGAAGCGCTCGGGCGTCTTCGAGAAGCTCTTGGCCGTCGCATAGGCGATCATCGAGGAGACGCTGGCACCGACGCCGGGCAGGATGCCGATCCAGGTGCCGATGATGCCCGAGCGGACCATGTTGAAACCGTGGCGGGTGACGTCGCCGGCCTTGAGCATGAGCCCGGAGGCGGCAAAACGCAGGGTCTCCCGTGGCCGGTCGATCTCGATGACGTCGCGAATCACCTGGCTGATGACGAAGACGCCGAGCAGCACCGGCACGATGTCGAAGCCGGCGGCGAGCTGGTGAAAGCCGAAGGTGAGCCTGAGATTGCCGTCGGCCTCGCTGATCCCCGGCATGGCGAAGAGCATGCCGAGCACGCCCGAGACCAGGCCCTTGACCATCGAGCCCTGCGACAGCGAGGCGATGAGCACCAGCGCCATCAGCACCATGGTGAAATATTCCCAGGGTCCGAAGGCCACGGCCCAGCGCGAGAGCGGCGGGGCGAGGAGGACGAGGACGACGCCGGCCAGTAGGCCACCCACCAGCGAGGCGCCGATGCCGAGCCCCAAGGCCCGCCCGGCCTTGCCGCCGCGGGCCATGGGAAAGCCGTCGAAGGTGGTCATCACCGAGGATGGCGTGCCCGGCATGCGGAGCAGCGTGGCGCTGATCAGCCCACCCGCCACCGACGAGGCGTACATGGCGATGAACATGACCAGGGCCAGCTTGCTGTCCATCGCATAGGTCAGGGGGATGCAAAGCGCGATCAGCATGCCGCCCGAGAGCCCCGGCACCGCGCCGAAGGCAATTCCCGTCACCACACCCACCATGAGGAAGAGGAACGGGGTGGGCGAGAGAACGTAGAGGAGGGCCGTGACGAGATCGGGCATGCTCAGGGCAGTGCAATGTAGAAGAAGCGGGTGAACAGAAAGGCGCCGCCGAAGGCGAGCACGGCGGCGATCGCGATGATGACGAGCGCCGCCCTGCCGCCCCGCCGGGCGAGCAGCAGCCCGCTCGCCGCGAGGTAGAGAAAGCCGGTGATCGCAAAGCCGAACAGGCCGCTGCCCAGAAGCCCCGCGAAAGCTATGGTGATGGCGAGAAAGCCGAGCGCCAGGCCCGGGTGGTCGTGCGCCGCGGCGGCCTCGACGGCGGGCGGCGGGGCCGAGCGCCGCCTGACCACCAGCAGCAGCGACCAGGCGACCAGCGCCATGACGAGCAGCGCCGCCGCCACCGGCAATGCCGCCGAGCCCAGATTGTCGTAGATGGCGGGCTTGATCGACCGCGCACCCCAGAGGACGAGGCCGCCCAGGGCGATGAGGAAGAGGCCGAAGCCCACCTCCACGCGATCGATCCGGCCGCTCATGCCACCCTCCACGTCAGGCTCAGTTCTGCGGCAGCGTGTCCTCCTCCAAGGCACCGATATCGCCCGCCACCGCCTGGGCGCGCAGGCGCAGCTCGTCGAGCATGGCGGTCACCTCTTCGCGGCGCTGGAAGACGACGTTCATCGCCTGCTCCTCGAACGCGGTCTGGATACGCTCGTCCGCGAACGCGGCCTCGAGCGCGTCCGCGATGGTCTCGACCACCTCGTCGGGCGTGCCGGCCGGGGCCAGCCAGAGGAAGGCCTCGTCCCAGACGACGTCGTAGCCGAGCTCCCTGGCCGTCGGCAGGTCGGGCAGCTTGGGGTGCCGCTCCTCGGCGAAGAGGACGATCGGCTTCAGGCCGGAGGGCGCGTAGTTGAGAAACTCCTGGGTCGAGAAGAGGGCGACGTCGGTGTGGTCGCCGAGGACCGACTGCAGGCGCCTGGAGCCACCGCCGGTCTGGACGTAGCGGAACTCGATACCGGCCGCGTCCTGGAAGACCAGCGGCACGAAATGGACGGTAAGGCCGATATTGGTCGCCATGCGGATCTCGTTCGGCCGCTCCTTCGCCGCCTCGACGAGATCCTCGATCGTCGCGAAGGGGCCGCCCTCGCGCACGGCGAGGCCAAGAGGGATGCTGCCGGTCTGGGCGATCACCTCGAAGCCGTCATGGTCGTACTCGGTCACTTCCATGGCCCGCGAGGTGACGAGGCCGGTATGCCAGACGCCGAGCGTGTAGCCATCGGGCTCCGCGTCCTTGATCTGGCGCGTGCCCACGGTGCCGCCGGCGCCGGTGACGTTGGCGACGACCATCGGCTGCGAAAGATGGCCGCCGCGCTGGATCGCGTCCTGGAAGAGCCGGGCGATGTTGTCGGTCGAGCCGCCCTGCTGGGTCGGCACGATCACCCGGATCGGCTGGCTCGGATAATCCTGCGCCGCGGCGGTCCCACTGGTGGCCGCAAGCGCGGTCGTGGCGAGAAACGTGGTAGCGAGCACGCTCGCAAAAACGGATCGACGCTGCATGAGGTAGCTCCCCTGCCGTCTGGTTGTTGCCTCCCGACGCCACTGGACGTGACGACTGCGGGCATCATTCCCCTCTTGCGATGAATCCACAAGTACAGCATGTGTCATCGATCCATAACATCGAGCTATGCCTTCGGGGAGACGCCGTGGAGCTCGTGCAGCTGCGCCATCTGGTGGCGCTCGCCGACCACGGCAGCATCGGGCGGGCCGCCCGGGCCTTGAACATGAGCCAGCCGGGCCTGACCAAGAGCCTGCGGCGACTGGAGGCGAGCGTCTGCGCAAAGCTGGTGGAACGGCATCCGCGGGGGGTCTCGCTCACCGATCAGGGCCGCAGGCTGGTCGACCACGCGCGGCTGATCGGCCTGCAGGTGGCCGATGCCAGGCGCGAGCTCGATCCGGCTCGGGGCGATGCGGCGAGTCTCGCCATCGGCGCCGGCCCCGCCTGGTTCTCCCGCTACCTGCCGACCGCGGTGGCGCGCGTGCTGCACGAGCTGCCGGGCTTGCGGGTGAGGCTCGTGGGCGGCTTCAACGACCGGCTCTTTCAGGCCCTTACCCGAGGCGAGCTCGACCTGGTCGTGGCGGCGGTGCCCGAGGGCGGGGCCATGCCCAATCTCCGGATCGAGCCCTTGACCCACGACGACCTGCAGGTGATCGCCCCGGCCTTCCATCCGTTCGTCGGGTGCCCTGACATCACGCCCGCCATGCTGCAGGCGGCGGACTGGGTGCTGCCCGGCCGCGAGGTCGCCTCGCGCGTGCGCCTCGATGCGCTCTTCCTGGCCCGAGCCCTGGCCCCGCCCGTGACCCGGATCGAGAGCGATTCCATCTCCTTCATCATGGCCACCCTCAGGGAGGGCAATTTCCTCAGCTTCGCCACCCGGCAATCCCTGAGTGCCCCCGACGCCGCCGGCCTCGTCAGCCTCGAGCTCGAAACCTGCTCCATCCGCCGCGACGCCGGCCTCGTCTTTCGTGAGCGCGCAGTCCCCAGCCACGCCGCCCAGAGGGTGGCGCATCACCTCCGGCAGATTTGCGACGCGCGGCACTCGGAGAACTGAGACCGACCCCGCGATAGTCTGACTGGCCGGGACCAGGGAGGCCCAAGGTGCGGCGTCAAGAAGCGCCATGCGCAGGATCAGGCCGGCGGCGGGCGCGCGAACAGCAGGTCGCGGACGAGGTCTGGGGCGTGCTGCAGCTGCTTGAGGGCGGCCTTCAGCTCCTGCCGGACGCCCCGGCTGAGCCGATCGAGCCGGACCGCGTTGCCGGGCTGGCTGCCCTGCTTGATGTCGGCGAGCTGCTGCCGAAGAATGCACGCGAGCAGCAGGCTGTGCGCCCGCAGATAGGCCTCGAAGTCGTCCTTGCCGCCGATGCCGAGGGCGGCAAGGGCCCGCAGCCGATCGCCGGTGCCTCGCAGCTCGATCGCGTGCCGAATGGCGAGGCAGCGGGCCGCCGTGACCACCCGGAAGAGCCCGGCCCGCTTGAGATCGAGCCGCCCGTCCTCATCCCGCAGCCCACCCAGGAGCCCGAAGGGCGAGCCGCCGGCAGCGCCGGCTTCGGCCAGGAGCTTGATGAACTCGGTGGCCGATGCCGCCTTCTCGATCGCCTCGGCGCGCAGGCGCTCGGCCAGCGACGCCTCGCCGAAGACCGGCTTGAGATCGAAGAAGATGTCGACGTCGAGGAGACCCTCCGGGCGCGAGTGCGCGACCCAGCCGCTGATCCGTCGCTGCCACGTCGCAACCGAACCCCGCCAGCGGGCATTCGACGCCATCACCCCGCCCTTGCAATAGGGCACGCCCACGACGTCCAGCATGTCGGCGAGCGCCTGGCCGAAGGCGGCGTACCAGCCGTCGACCGCGGCGTCCGGCTCGGGCCCGTCGGCAAAGACCAGCGCGTTGTCCTGGTCCATGGCGAGCAGGCTCTCACCGCGACCGACCGAGCCAAGGACGAAGACGGCATAGGGCCGGGGCGGCGGGCCCTGCCCCTCGGCCTCCAGCCTCGCCTGGGCCAGCACCGCCGACTGGCGGGTCAGACCCGCGACCTCGCTCGAGATGACCGCCGCGACGTCGGTCGCGGCGAGCCCCTCCTCGAGCATCGCCTCGGCCACATCCGGCAGTGGCGCCCAGGCCCGACAGAGCGCCGGCAGGTCCAGGGCCTCGTCGATGGCATCACCCAGATTGACCGCCTCCTGCGCTCTGAGCCGCAACAGATCGCGCATCGACAAGGCGCCGACCAATCGACCGTGCGCGTCGCGCACCCCCAGATGCCGGACCCGATAGCGGTCCATCCGGCCGATCGCCCGATAGGCGAAGGCATCGGCTGCGACGGTGCGCAAGGGCGTGCTCATGATGGCAGCGATCGGCTGGTCGAGGGCTGCCGCACCCGCCCGGTCGATCGCCCGCAGCGCATCCCGCTCGGTGACGATGCCGACCGGCCTGTCCGGCGGACCATCCGCCGCCTGCACGTAGATCGAGCCAACCTTGGCATCGGTGAACCGGGCGAGAACGACGCGCAGTGGCGTCTCGGGCGGCAGCACGAACGGCGGGCTGCTCATGAGATCGGCCACCCGATGCCGATAGGCGAAGCCATCGATGCGTGCCAGCCGGCGCTCGGCATCACGCCTGGCGGCCGAGGCCACGGGCTCGACCCAGCCCGCCAGATGCTGGCCGTCGAGCACCTCGGTCAAGGCCCGGCACGCGGCCTCCGCCTCGGCGAGGGTCCGGATCCCCGCCTCGCGCAGCCGTGGAACGAGGGCGATAAAGACCGCCGCCGCCCCCCTCGCGTCACCCGCTGCCCGATGCCGGTCACCGAACTCGACCCCGAGCCACTCGGCCAGCGCATCGAGCGAGTAGTTGGCGAGCCGGGGTGCCACCACCTGCGCCAGGAGCCGGAGGTCGAGCACCCAGACCGGCTGCCAGGGTTCGCGCCCGGCCCGTCGGCATTCGGCAGCGACGATGGCGAGATCGAAGCCGACCGAGTGGCCGATCACCACCCGCCCGCCCGCCGCCGCGATGAGCGATGCCACGACCGCGCTGGCCTCGGGCGCCCCCGCGACCACGGCGTCGTCGAGCCCGTGAACGGCCGTCGCCTCGGGTGGGATCGGCACACCCGGATCGACCAGTGAGGCGAAGAGCGGCACCTCGCCCACCCGCTCGCCGTCCAGGGCCACAGCCGCGATCTCGATCAGCCGGGCCTTGGCCGGATCGAGGCCCGTGGTCTCGCAATCGATCGCCACGGCCTGGAGCGCCAGGAGCGGCGTGGCGCCCGCTTGCGTCATCCGGACCTCGCTCCGGCACCGGCCGGCAGCAGTGCCGCCAAGAGCCGCGTCACGTCGGCCCGCCCGGCAAACGCCTCGTGCACCTGCAGGAGGCTCACGGTCAGGTTGTTCTGCACCATGTAGGGGTCGCGCCCCCGCAGCCGGGGATGGATCGGCACGAGGGCGTGCAGCTCCTCGGCGACGGGTTTGGCGATGTCCTTGACCGGCAGGGGGGGCGCCGACTGCAACGCCATGATCCGCCGCTGCAGCCGCTCGCCGGCCGCTGCCCATATGTCGGGCGCGATCAACTCGGGCGGTCGGTGGCGGGCGAGCGCCGCCGCGGCCGTCCGCCCCATCGCCTCGAGCACGGCAGCTGCGCTGCCCGGGATCACCAGACGGAGCTGCCCCTCGACCACCTCGGTGACCAGCTCGAGCCCGATCGGATAGGCCCGCCAGCGGCTCTCCTCCATGGCGGTGCGAAACCCCTCCTCCTCCATCAACGGCTGCCAGCCATAGCCGGCGAGTGCCCGGGCATACTCGAACAGGCACCGCTGGGCGACATAGGCGGCATTGGCATCGACGAAGTCGACCAGATCGTCCGCGGTGCGCAGCATGGCCGGCTTTTGCAACCATTGCTTGAAGAACGCCAACAGATCGTCTCCCGCTACAGACTCTCGCCGGTTCCGGCCAGCCCCACGAGCGCGAGCCTAGCCGATTCGTGTACCCGGGGCCACGAATGCGACAAGAAGCCCGCGAAGCAGGTGGGCCAAAGTGTCGCGCCCTGCTTGACAGGCCCCGACCCTCAAGCGGAAAAATCGTGGGCTGGGCGGGGTATAAGCTTGATCCGGAAGAGACCTCCCGCCCGGGACGCTCGCCAGTTCGGCGCAGATTCGGCGCGCTGCCGGCGAACGTACTGTCGTGTCGGCACTCGCGGTCACTCGACTGACTGCCAGCGGGAGGTTGAAAACCAATGACTGATCCTAACGCCAATGCCGAGGCGCACTGGGCCAAGACCCGGACGCTGATGTTTACCATGCTGGGTTTGTGGGTCTTCTTCGGCTTCGTGATCCACATCTTCGTCAACCCGTTGAACGCCTTCGTCATCGCCGGGTTCCCCATCGGCTTCTACATGGCGGCGCAAGGCTCGCTGATCGTGTTCGTGGTCATGTTGTTCTGGTTCGCCTGGCGGCAGGACAAGATCGATCGCGAGTTCGGCGTGGCTGAAGACGACTGAGGGCGGGCAAAGTCATGGCTGTTCAACAGAAAGGCGATTTTGTCGACAATCTCGGCAAGATCTATGGTCTCTACACCGGCGGCTTCGCCGTCTTTATTATCCTCCTCGCCGTGCTCGAGCAGATGGGGGTGCCGAACCAAGTCATCGGCTACCTCTTCGTGTTCTTCACGCTCCTGGTCTATGCCGGGATCGGCGTGCTGTCGCGGACGATGCAGGTCTCGGAATACTACGTGGCCGGGCGCCGCGTGCCGGCACTGTACAACGGCATGGCGACGGGTGCCGACTGGATGTCCGGCGCCTCCTTTGTCGGCA
>DAIRDJ010000077.1:0-17569 GCA_036796215.1 Geminicoccaceae bacterium | reverse complement strand
CCGGATCGGTCCTATTTTACAAGCCGGGTGAGTCAAAATATCGCAGGGCTGGTATCAGCTACGGCTAGCGTTGGTGCGGCGACCGGCAGCGCCAGGATGGCGAGCAACGCAAGACAGCGGCTGAGCATCGACTTGATCTCCGAAAAACGTCGCGCCTCGGCGTCCGCCGGTTGGCGACGAAAGACTCGCCCCGGGACGGGTCTAGACGGCGATCAAGAGAATGTCATCAGCACCTGATCGGCGCTCACCGTATCCTTCGCCGCGATCTCGATCGATTCGACCGTGGCGTCACGCTCGGCCCGCAAGACGTTTTCCATCTTCATCGCTTCGAGGATGCAGAGGGTCTGTCCGGCCTTGACCGCCTCGCCGACCTCGACCGCGACGCTGACGATCATTCCGGGCATCGGCGACAGCAGCATCTTCGAGGTGTCGGCCGGCTGCTTCTCCGGCATCAGCATGGCGAGCTCGTGCGCCCGCCGGCGCCGCACCATGATGGTCACCTGCGCCCCCTTGTGGGCGAGCGCGAAGCCCTCGGGCAGCCGCTTGCAGCCGGCCGCCAGCATCTCGCCGTCGATGCTGGCCCGGGCCAGCTCGAGGCCCGGCCGCCAGCGCAGCACCAGCTCCATGGCGGCCGCACCGTCGATCGAGACCGCATAGGCGCGGTCCCGCTCGACCGCCTCGACCGCGTAGGCCGTCTCGCCGACATAGGCGACGAAGGCCGAGGGCGGGGTGAGGGTGAGCCCCGGCAGCTGCCCGCTGATCCGCTGGGCTCTCGCGAGCTGGCGCGCCCGCATCGCGGTCGCCAGGGCGACGAGTCGCTTCAGGGACGCCTCGTCGAGCTCGGGCGGGGTGAACCGCTCGCCGTATTCCTCGGCGATGAAGTTGGTCGTCAGCCGGCCTTCGACGAAGCGCGGGTGGCCGAGCACGGCATTGAGGAAGGAGAGATTGTGCCCAGGCCCCTCGATCACGAAGTTGTCGAGCGCCTCGGCGAGCCGGGCCGTCGCCACGGCACGATCGGCGCCGTGCGCGCAGAGCTTGGCGATCATCGGGTCGTAGTGGAGCGAGACCTCGCCGCCCTCGACGACCCCGCTGTCGACCCGGATGCCGTGGCCCTCGGGCTCGATATAGGTCGAAAGCCGGCCGGTCGACGGCAAAAAGCCGCGCGAGGGATCCTCGGCATAGATTCGGGCTTCGATCGCCCAGCCGTCGAGCCGGACGCCCGGCTGATCGAACGAGAGTTTCTCGCCGGCCGCGATCTTGATCATCTCCTCGACCAGATCGATGCCGGTGACGAGCTCGGTCACCGGGTGCTCGACCTGCAGCCGCGTGTTCATCTCGAGGAAGAAGAAGTTCCGGTCCTTGTCGACGATGAACTCGACGGTGCCGGCCGAATAGTAGCCCACGGCCCGGGCCAGTTCGCAGGCCTGCTCGCCCATGGCGCGGCGCGTGGTGGCGTCGAGGAAGGGCGAGGGGGCTTCCTCCAGCACCTTCTGGTGGCGCCGCTGGATCGAGCACTCGCGCTCGCCGAGATAGAGCGTCGTGCCGTGCTGGTCGGCGAGCACCTGGATCTCAATGTGCCGGGGCTCCTGGATGAACTTTTCGATGAACACCCGATCGTCACCGAAGGACGAGCGCGCCTCGGACTGGGCGCGATCGAGGCCGTCCTGCAGTTCGCTCTCGGCATGCGCGATCCGCATCCCCTTGCCGCCACCGCCGGCCGAGGCCTTGAGCATGACCGGATAGCCAATCTCGGCCGCGATCCGCCGGGCCTGGGCCGGATCGCTGATCGCCTCGAGCGTGCCGGGCACCGTTGAGACACCCGCCTCGCGCGCCAGGCGCTTGCTCTCGATCTTGTCGCCCATGGCCTTGATGGCCCGCACCGGCGGGCCGATGAAGGCGATGTTCTCGGCGGCCAGCGCCTCGGCAAAGGCGGCATTCTCGGAGAGAAAACCGTAGCCCGGATGCACGGCCTCGGCCCCCGTCGCCTTGCAGGCCTCGACAATGCGCTCGATCCTCAGATAGCTTTGCGCGGCAAGGGCCGGGCCGATCAGGACGTCCTCGTCGGCCATCTTGACGTGCAGGGCCCGGGCATCAGCCTCGGAGCAGACAGCGACCGTCTTGATGCCGAGCTTCCTGCAGGTCTTGATGATGCGGCACGCGATCTCGCCGCGATTGGCGATCAGAATCTTCTCGAACACCGCACGTTCCCCCGTCTCTTCAAGAGATAAAGAATGCGGGGAGGTAGGACCTCCCCGCGCCCCACCATTACTTGGTGGTGGCGCCCCTCATGAGCGCTGCTACCAAAGTACCGAGGGGGCGTGGGGGAAATCATTTCCCCGACATCCTCTTGTTCATGTCCCCCACCCCCGCCTCAAAGCGGGATATTGCCGTGCTTGCGCCACGGCTCCTGGGTCCGCTTGTTCTGCAGCCAGCGGAGCGAGTGGGCGACCCTGCGACGTGTGCCATGTGGCATGATCACGTCGTCGAGAAAGCCACGGCGCGCAGCGACGAAGGGGTTGGCGAAGCGCTCGCGATACTCCTCCGTGCGGGCCTCCAGCTTTGCCGGATCGCCGGCATCGCTCCGGAAAATGATCTCGACGGCACCCTTGGGCCCCATCACCGCGATCTCGGCGGTCGGCCAGGCATAGTTCACGTCGCCGCCCAAATGCTTCGAGCTCATGACGTCGTAGGCGCCGCCATAGGCCTTGCGGGTGATCACGGTGACCTTGGGAACCGTGGCCTCGGTGAAGGCGTAGAGCAGCTTCGCCCCGTGCTTGATGATGCCGCCATATTCCTGACCAGTGCCCGGCAGGAAGCCCGGCACGTCGACGAAGGTGACGATCGGGATGTTGAAGCAGTCGCAGAAGCGGACGAAGCGGGCGGCCTTCCTGGAGCTGTCGATATCGAGGCAGCCGGCGAGCACCAGCGGTTGGTTGGCGACGATGCCGACCGTGGAGCCGGCGATCCGGGCAAAGCCGGTGAGGATATTCCTGGCGTAGTCGGGCTGCACCTCGAAGAAATCGCCCTCGTCGACCACCTTCTTGATCAGCTCCGTCATGTCATAGGGCTGGTTGGGGTTGGCCGGCACCAGCGTGTCGAGCGAGTAGTCGTCGCGGTCGGTCGGATCCTCGGTCGGCCAGGTGGGTGGCTTCTCGAGGTTGGAGGACGGCAGAAAATCCATGAAGCGCCTGAGCTCGGCCATGGCCTCGACGTCGTTCTCGAAGGCGAGATCGGCCACCCCGGACTTCTTGGTGTGGGTCGAGGCGCCACCGAGCTCCTCCTGGGTCACCACCTCGTTGGTGACGGTTCTGACCACCTCGGGGCCGGTCACGAACATGTAGGAGCTGTCTTTGACCATGAAGATGAAGTCGGTCATCGCCGGTGAGTAGACGGCACCGCCGGCGCAGGGGCCCGAGATCACGCTGATCTGGGGGATCACGCCCGAAGCCTTGACGTTGCGGACGAAGACCTCGGCATAGCCGGCGAGCGAATCCACACCTTCCTGGATCCGGGCTCCGCCCGAGTCGTTGATGCCGATGATCGGGGCTCTGGCCTTGACGGCCCGGTCCATGACCTTGGCGATCTTGGCGGCATGGCTTTCCGAGAGCGCGCCGCCGAAGACCGTGAAGTCCTGGCTGAAGATGAAGACCAGCCGGCCGTTGATCGTCCCCTGGCCGGTCACCACGCCATCGCCGGGCACCCGCTGGTCGGCCATGCCGAAGTCGGTGCAGCGATGCTCGACGAACATGTCGGTCTCTTCGAACGAGCCCGCATCGAGCAGCAATTCGACCCGCTCGCGGGCGGTCAGCTTGCCGCGGCCGTGCTGCGCCTCGATCCGGCGAGCACCACCTCCCTGCCGCGCCGCCTCGCGCTTGACCTCGAGTTTGTCGATGATGTCCTGCACCGGCCCGCTCCATCCAGACGAGTCTATGCTGTCGGCTTAGCATTCGGCGTCGCAGCATGCCAGCCCGACGCGGCGATTCGCGTCACCATGCGATCTTGCGGCTGTCACGCGCTTTGACAGCCCAGACCCGCCGCCTATAGTCGGGGGACATCAATCGGGAGGATGTCAATGCAGAAGATCGTGAATGGTGTCACGGCCCTCGCCCTATTGGTCGGCCTCGGCGGGGCTGCCGCGGCCCAGGAGGAAAAGTTCATCACCATCGGCACCGGCGGCCAGACCGGCGTCTATTACGTGGTCGGTCAGTCGATCTGCGGGCTCGTCAATCGCGGCCAGGCGCAGCACGGCATTCGCTGCACCGCCCCTTCGACCGGTGGGTCGATCGCCAACATCAACGCGATGCGCGCCGGTGACATGGACATGGGTGTGGCCCAGTCCGACTGGCAGCATCACGCCTACAACGGCACCTCGCAGTTCGAGGAGCAGGGTCCGTTCGAGGAGCTCCGGGCCGTCTTATCGGTCCACGGCGAGCCCTTCAACGTCATCGCCCGCGCCGATTCCGGGATCGAGACCTTCACCGATCTGGCCGGCAAGCGGGTCAATATCGGCAACCCGGGCTCAGGCCAGCGTGCCACCATGGACGTGGTGATGGAGGCGATGGGCTGGAGCCTCTCCGACTTCGCGCTCGCGTCGGAACTGCAGTCGGCCGAGCAGGCGGCAGCCTTGGGCGACAACAACGTCGATGCCATCATCTTCACCGTCGGCCACCCCAACGGCTCGATCCAGGAGGCGACGACCACCGTCGACGCCAAGCTGATCCCGGTCGACACGCCGGAAATCGCGGCCCTGGTCGAGGAGCGGCCCTACTACGCCTGGGCGACCGTCCCCGGCGGCATGTATCGCGGGACGGACGAGGACGTCACGACCTTCGGCGTCAAGGCGACCTTCGTCGCCCCGGCGACGGCCGAGGACGATGTCGTCTACGAGGTCGTGAAGGCCGTCTTCGACAACTTCGACCGCTTCAAGTCGCTGCATCCGGCCTTCGCCAATCTGCAGGAGGAGGAGATGGTCAGCGACGGTCTGTCGGCACCGCTGCACGAGGGTGCGGCCCGCTATTATCGGGAGCGCGGCTGGATCCAGTAGACGGCACCGCCCGGCGGCCCCACATCGCCGGGCGGCTCTCTCTTCGCCACGGTGGCGGAGCGGCTTCAGGGCCGCCGCCCCGCCGACAAGGGCGCGCCAGAGCGAGCAGGAAGGTTAGGCCCATGAGCGAACGGCCGGGTGAGCTGCGGATGGCGGCGGAGAGCCAGCGGGGCGGCGGGGTCGACGTCGAGGAGATGGTCGCGGCCGCCGATACCGGTGCCCGCAGCCCGACCGGGACCGCCGCCTACGTGCTGTTCGGCACGGCGCTGGCCTGGTCGCTGTTCCAGCTCTGGATCGCCTCGCCCCTGCCGTTCATGGCGGGCTTTGGCGTTTTCAACAGCACCGAGGCGCGCTCGATCCACCTGGCCTTCGCGATCTTCCTCGCGTTCACCAGCTATCCCGCCTTCGGCAGCAGCCCGCGCGACCACATCCCGCTCGCCGACTGGGTCATGGCGGTCGTGGGCGCGCTCGCCGCCGCCTATCTCTACATCTTCTACCAGAGCATCTCGAACCGGGTGGGTGCCCCCATCACCCAGGACTATGTGGCAGCCGTGATCGGCATGCTGCTGCTGCTGGAGGCTGCCCGGCGCTCACTCGGCCCGGCACTCGCCATCGTCGCCTCGGTGTTCCTGGTCTACACGTTCTTCGGGCCCTGGATGCCCGACATCATCGCACACAAGGGCAACTCGCTGGGCGAGGTGGTCAATCATCACTGGATCACCACCTCGGGCGTCTTCGGCATCGCCCTGGGTGTATCGACCAGCTTCGTCTTCCTCTTCGTCCTCTTCGGGGCACTCTTGGACAAGGGCGGGGCCGGCAACTACTTCATCAAGGTGGCGTTCTCCTTGATGGGCCACATGCGCGGCGGGCCGGCCAAGGCCGCCGTCGTTTCCTCGGCGATGACCGGGCTGATCTCGGGCTCGTCGATCGCCAACGTGGTGACCACCGGCACCTTCACCATCCCCTTGATGAAGAAGGTGGGCTTCTCCTCCGAGAAGGCGGGTGCGGTCGAGGTGGCGTCCTCGGTCAACGGCCAGATCATGCCGCCGGTGATGGGGGCCGCCGCCTTCCTGATGGTCGAGTATGTCGGCATCCCCTATTTCGACGTGGTCAAGCACGCCTTCCTGCCGGCGACGATCTCCTACATCGCCCTCGTCTACATCGTCCATCTCGAGGCTCTGAAGGCCGGGATGGAAGGGTTGCCACGCGCGTACGAGCCACCGCCCTTGCTGCGCCGGCTGGTCGGCCTCGCCTTCGGCATCGTCGTCGTCTGCGCCGTCTCGTTCGGCGTCTATTACGGCCTCGGCTGGCTGCGCCCGGTCTTCGGGCCAACGGCCAACTGGATCATCGCGGTCGGCCTCCTGGTCGTCTATGTGGCGTTGATCGCCTTTGCCGCGCGCTATCCCGAGCTCAAGCCCGACGATCCGAACGACACCGAGATCACCCTGCCCGAGCCCGGCCCCACGGTGAAGTCGGGCCTGCATTTCCTCCTGCCGGTCGTGGTGCTCGTCTGGGCGCTCATGGTCGAGCGGCTGTCGCCCGGGCTATCCGCCTTCTACGGCACGGTCTTCATGATCTTCATCCTGGTCACCCAGCGACCGCTCTTCGCCGTCTTCCGCAGCCAGGGTGATTTCGTGGGGGCCGCGAAGCGCGGCTTCGATGATCTGATCCAGGGGCTGGTCGCCGGTGCGCGGAACATGATCGGCATCGGGGTGGCCACGGCGACCGCCGGCATCATCGTCGGCGCGGTGAGCCAGACCGGCGTCGGCTCGGCGCTCGCCGAGGTGGTCGAGGTGCTCTCCGGCGGCAACATGATCGCCATCCTGTTCCTCACGGCCTTTCTCTCGCTGATTCTCGGCATGGGCCTGCCGACGACCGCCAACTACATCGTCGTCTCGGCCCTCCTCGCCCCGGTAATCGTGACCCTGGGCCAGCAGAACGGGCTCATCGTGCCGCTGATCGCGGTCCACCTCTTCGTCTTCTATTTCGGCATCATGGCGGATGTGACACCACCCGTGGGCCTCGCATCCTTCGCCGCAGCGGCGGTCTCCGGTGGTGATCCGATCCGGACCGGGGTGGTCGCCTTCTTCTACTCGATGCGCACTGCGGCCTTGCCGTTCCTCTTCATCTACAACCCGGCACTGCTGCTGATCGGCGTCGGCTGGGTCGAGGGTATTTTCGTCTTCGTCATCGCCACCATCGCCATGCTGGTCTTCGCCGCGGCGCTGCAGGGCTGGTTCATCGACCGCTGCCGCATCTGGGAGATCGCGGCCCTCCTGCTCATCGCCTTCTCTCTGTTCCGGCCGGGCTTCTGGATGGACATGATCTATCCGCCGTTCGAGGTGCAGCCGCCCTCGCAATTCACGCGCGTGATCGGCGAGGCGCCACCTGGCACGCCGGTGCAGACCCGGATCGCCGGGCTCGGCCCGTTCGGCGATCCGATCGAGTTCGCGGTGCTGCTGCCGGTACCCGAGGGCGACACGGCGGAGGCCCGGATCGAGGCTTTGGGGCTGACGCTGATCGACCGCGACGGCAAGCTGATCATCGACAACGTCGCCTTCGGCAGCCCGGGCCAGGCGGTCGGGCTCGACTGGGACCAGGAGATCCTCGCCGTGCGCGAGCCGTTGCCGCAGCCGCACCGCTACTGGATCTTCATTCCGACGCTGCTGGTTCTTGCCGGCATCATCTGGCTGCAGCGCACGCGCGCCGAGCGGCGTGGCGGCCAGGCTGCCAGGGCCGCGGCGTGATGGGGGAGAGATGTACAAGCACATCCTGATCGCCATCGACCCGGACAGCAAACGCTCCTGGGAACGCGCCCTGCCCGACGCCGTCAAGCTCGCGACCCTGCACGGTGCGACCCTGCACATCATGACCGTGGTGCCGGACTACGGCTCGAGCCTGGTTGCGAGCTTCTTTCCGCGCGACTTCGAGAAGAAGGCGCTCGAGCGCGCCCATACGGCGCTGCACGACGTGGCCGAGCCGCTGCTGCCCAAGGACCTCGAGCACCAGTTCATCACCGCGCACGGCCGGATCCACACCGAAATCTGCCGGATCGCCGAGGAGGTGAAGGCGGACCTCATCGTCATGGCGAGCCACAAGCCGACGCCGAGCGACCGGATCATCGCGCCCAACGCCCAGCAGGTGCTGCTGCACGCACCGGTCTCGGTGCTGGTGGTGCGGTAGGGCGCGGGTTCCGACCTCGGCGATGGCAGACCAATTGCGGCGCCTGATGCGCTGGTCGTCAGACGGTCCAGCAGCATCAGGAGCGAGAACCCACCGTTGGTGAAGCGCGGCCGGTCTGCTGCAGCTCCACACAGCCGACGAGGGTGGATCTCCGGGCAACGGCGAGTGGCAGGTCATCGTCGGTGGAGGCAAATCGGTTGATGTCAGCGCTGTTGTCGATCTAGGGTCGGCGGTCAGCCACACCTGGAAGGGGCAGGACCATGGGCTACGTCGAGGGCTTTCTGTTGGCGGTGAAAAGCGACCAGCGCGAGGCCTATCGGAACTATGCCGAGAAGGCGGTGCCGATCTTCAAGTCCCACGGGGCTCTTCGTGTCGTCGAGTGCTGGGGCGACGACGTGCCGGACGGCGAGCTCACCTCGTTCCCAATGGCGGTCAAGAAGGCGCCGGACGAGACCGTGGTCCTGGGCTGGGTCACTTGGCCTTCCAAGGCTTTTCGCGATGCCAAGCTCGAGGCACTGCACAACGACGAGCGCTTTGCCGAGCTCGGCGAGATGCCGTTCGACGGCAAGCGGATGATGTTTGGTGGCTTCGAGGTCATCCTCGACAGTTGAGCGAGCGACACGTGCGGGGGGCAGCGAACCCTGGCCTCGAAGGAATCGAAAGCTGCCGGTTGGCCGAGCGAGCGACGATCGAGGCCCTTGCCGGCAGGGCCTGCGCCGAGCCGGGCGGCTGATGCCTATCGTGCGATGACCGCGCGCGCAATGGCGGCAAAACAATGCATCGATGGTGCCTGCCATTGACCGTTGCGACGCGAAGCTCCGGCTCTCCCGGTCTTTGGCCGGCCGGCTCGCGATCCGACGGCTCGGCTGCACATCGGCTCGCGCTGGTCTCGGCTTTTTTGACCGAGATCAATGCGCTGCTGTCGCATGTCATGGCAGAGTTTGTTCGATTCTCGTCGACGTGAGATCCGGGAGACGCCCGATGCTGGAGGTGAACGCCTATTCCAAGACACAGATCTGGCTGCATTGGGGTATAGCTTTGTTGGTCGTGCTGCAGTTCCTGCTGCACGAGCCGATTTCCCACGCTTGGCCAACCGTCGCCGCCGGAGAGAGCGTCGCTTTTCATCCCGTGATCGCGTTGCACGTCATCGGTGGCTTGGTGCTCCTCCTGCTGGTGCTCTGGCGTCTCGGCCTCAGGATCTTCCGTGGTGCGCCACCGGCGCTGGAGAAAGAGCCGTCGCATCTCCGGTTTGCGTCCAAGGTGGCGCACACTGCTTTCTATTTTGTCCTCCTGGCGATGCCGCTTTCGGGGCTCGTCGCATGGTTCGGTCGCATCGAGGCTGCCGCCGTCGCGCACAACGTGATGAAGGTGGCCCTTGTCGTCTTGATCGTCCTGCACGTGCTGGCCGTGCTGGTGCACCAATTCGTCCTGCGCACCGATCTGTTCGTGCGGATGAAGCGCCCGGCACTCTGAGCCGGATTGCCATCCCAAGGGTGAGCAGGCTTTACGGGCGACCGGCACTATCGACGGCAATCGAGCCCGTGGGGCGCTTGTCGCCTAGCTCCAGGGCAGGATGCCGAGGCCGCTTCGGCGGTCGAGCCATTGGGCGAGCGTCATCAGTGCCAGGATGGCGAGGACGGCGAGGCAGGCGACGGCGGCGGCCAGCGCGGTGTAGCCGCTGTCGTTGAGATTGAAGACGACCACACCCAGCGTCTCGGTGCCGTGCGTCCAGAGCAGGGCCGAGACGGTGAGCTCGTTAAACGCGGTCATGAACACGAGGATGCCGCCCGCCGCCGCCATGGGGCCGACGAGCGGCAGGAGCACGTAGCGCAGGCGCTCGCCGAGGCCTGCGCCGTCGAGCTGGGCCGCTTCGTCGATGACCGGTGCCAGTTGCGCCATGCCGGCGAGCGTCGGGCGGAGCGCCAGGGTCAGAAAGGCTGCGAGATAAGCCAAAAGGATGATCGCGTGGGTGCCGTAGAGCGACACGCCGATGACCGGCAAGGGCTGCAAGAGCAGCATGATGAAGGCGACGGCGAGCACCACGCCGGGCAGCGCGTAGGGGAGTTCGGCCATCGTGTCGAGTGCAGCGGTGAGGCGGCTCGGACGCCAGGCGATCAGGTAGGCGAGCGGGATGGCGAGCAGGGCGAGGAGCAGTGCCGCCGTTCCCGCGAGTGCGGTGCTGTTAATGAAAGCGCGGCGGGTGACGTCCTGGACCAGGATGACCTCGTGGAAGTTCGCCAGCGTCAGGGTCTCGGGCGTCAGGCGAACGCCGGCCGCCGGGGTCAGGGCAGCGGCGACGAGGGCCATGAGCGGCAGGACGAGGATCAAGGTGAGCAGCAGCCAGGCCAGCCCCTCGGCCGCTGGTCGCCAGGGGCCGAGCGGCAGCACCAGCGGCCGGCCGCCGGGACCGTCGAGGGTGACATCGTGCCGGGTCCTGAGCCAGCGCTGCAGCAGCACGCCAAAAAGCGCCAGACTGCCGACCATGACCGCGAGCACGGCGACTTCGGCCAGGACCGTGGGGCCGAAGCTCGCCAGGCGCTCGTAAATGAGCACCGGCAGGAGCGTGTAGCGGGCGGGGATGCCGATCATCGCGGCGATGCCGAAATTGCCGATCGCCGAGACGAAGGCCAAGGCTGCGCCGGCCACCAGTGCAGGCGCCAGGAGCGGCAGAATCACGTAGCGGACCGCCTGGAGGCGGGACGCACCGGCGAGAAAGGCGGCATCCAGGAGCTCCATCGACATCCGCCTCAGGCTGGCGGCGACGGTGATGAAGACGAGCGGCGCGTGCTGGATGCCCATCAAGAGGACCATCCCCTCGCGGCTGTAGAGCGGGTTGGGCGTGCCGGGTGGGGGGGCAATACCGAGGCTGCGCAAGAGCGGGCTCGACGCCCCGGTGAGCTGCATCCAGGAGAGGGCGGTGATCTGGGGCGGGATCATCAAGGGCAGCATGAAGGCGAAGACCAGTGCTGCCTTGAGGCGAATATCGGATGCCGCGACCAGCAGCGCCATGACGAGCCCGATGGCGAGCGACACCAGCATCGAGAGCACGCCCACCTCGACGGTGCGCCAGGTGGCCCGCCAGGTGCTGCCGCGGGCGAGCACGCGCTCGGCGGTGGCGAGATCGAGGGTCCCGCCGGGTGCCACCGCCTCGACCACGAGGCGGGCGAGCGGCAAAACGCATAGGCTGCCGACGACCAGAACGGCAAGCCCGAGGGCGATGCTGTCGCCCCCGGGCCTGGTCAGGAACGCGTGCGGTCGCTCAGCCGCCGAAAAGCGCGCTGAAGCGCTCTTTGTAAGCGGTGTCATTCGCGAGCGCTTTCTTGGCATCCAGGGGCAGGAGATTGATCTCCGAGAGCGGCGGAAAGCCCTCGGGCGAGGCGATCTCGGGGTGGGCCGCCAGATAGCCCTGCGCGGCGGCAAGTGCCTGGCCTTCGGCCGAGAGGAGAAAATCGACGAAGGCCTTGGCGGCGTCCGGGTTCTCCGTGGAGGAGAGGATCGCCACGGGCTCGGTCACCGCACTCACCCCTTCCTCGGGGAAGACGAAGCTGACCGGCGAGCCCTTGGCGGCTTCGCGGATCGGCAGGTAGTCGATGACGATGCCATAGAGCTTCTCGCCACCGGCCACCGCCTGGAACACCGCACCGTTGCCGCCCTGGGGCTGCAGGCCGTTCTTCTCGAGCGCCTCGAAATGCGCCCAGCCGAAGTCGGGATGGTCGACCATGGTCGCGACATGGATCAGGGCAGCACCGGAGGTCAGCGGGCTCGGCATGGCAACGAGGCCGGCCATCGCCTCGTCCTCGAGGTCCTTCCAGGAGGTGGGCACGGTCGGTGCATCATTGTTGTAGACGATGCCCGTGGTGATCAGCTTGGTCGAGAAATAGGTCTTGTCGGCGTCGTGGATGGCGGGGTCGTAGGCGCTGATGTCGGCCTCCTCGTGGGCCATCAGCAGGCCTTCGCCCTTCAGGCTCTCCATCGTCACCGTGTCGGCGATCAAGAGCACGTCGGCCTGCGGCGCGCCGGCCGCGATCTCGGCCCGGAGCTTGGCCATGATGTTGACCGTGCCGTCCCTGATCCAGCTCACCTCGACGTCGGGATGGAGGGCCTGGAACGCATCGACGGTCGCCTGGGCGTCCTCGTTGGGCTGGCTCGTATAAAGGGTGAGCTCGCCCGAGACGGCGTGCACCTCGCCGCTCGCCAATAGGGGCAGGGCACCGGCGGCGAGCGCCAGGGCCAGGGTCTTGAGCCGCATGGGTATCCTCCCGTTCGTGATGCCCCGGGGTTAGACTGGTTTCGTGACCTTCCTGTGACAAGGTGTCTGCGGCCAGGCGCTAGCCTTCGCCGGACTCCCACTTCGGCCCGTCCTTCGGCATTGGCCGGAACTTCTGGTCGCGGGGAAAGCCGCTGGGCGCCAGCCTGCCGGCCTGGCTGCGCTTGCCGAGCCAGGGGGTCAGGTCCTTCTCGTGGCGGATGCGGTTGCCCGACGCCATGGGCCAGGCGAGGCCCTGTGCCAGGTCGAGGGTCACAAGGTCGGCAAGCCTGCCGTCCTTGTAGCGCTGCAGCATGACGCCGCGCCCGCGGGTCATCTCGGGGAGTTCTTCCACCGGGAAGACCAGGAGCTTGTGGTTGGTGCCGATCACGGCGACGTGGTCGCCCTGGACCGGCCGGGCGACGGCCATCCGGTCGCCGGTCTCGACATTGACCACCTGCTTGCCCGCCCTGGTTTGCGCTGCGACCTCGCCCTCCTTGACGATGAAGCCCCGGCCGCTTCGGGTCGCGAGCACCAGCCGGCCGTCCGGGCGATGCACCAGGAGATCGACCAGCTCGACCCCCTTGCCGAGGTCGATGAGGAGGTTCAAGGGCTCGCCCAGGCCGCGGCCCGACGGCAGCTTGTCGATACCGATCAGATAGCAGCGGCCGTCCGACGCCACGGCCAGGAGCTTGTCCGAGCTCTGCGCCTGAATGACGAAGCGCTCGTCGTCGCCGTCCTTGTACTTGATCTCGGCCGGATCCGTGACCTGGCCGCGCATCGCCCGGATCCAGCCCTTCTCGGACGAGATGACGGTCACCGGATAGCGCTCGACCGGCAGCTCCAGCGCCGCCAGGTCCACCACGGGGGCGCTGCCGAGCTCCGTGCGCCGTTGCCCGAGCTCGCCCGCCCCCCAGGTCTGCGCCCCCTCGCGCATCGCCTGGGCCAGCTTCGCCCGCCGCCGCAAGGGATCGGCGAGGAGTGCTTCGAGCTCCTTCTTTTCCTTCCTGAGCCCGCGCTGCTCCTTCTCCAGCGCCATCTCCTCGAGCCGGCGAAGGTTGCGCAGGCGCAGGTTCAAGACCGCCTCGGCCTGCCGCTCGGTGAGCTCGAAGGTCTCCATCAGGACGGGCTTGGGCTCGTCCTCCTCGCGGATGATGCGGATCACCTTGTCGATATCGAGGAAGATCTTGAGATAGCCATCCAGGATCTCGAGCCGGTCGTCGATCTTGGCGAGCCGGAAGCGCGAGCCCCGGATCAGGACCTCCATGCGGTGGTCGATAAAGGCCTGGAGCAGCTCGCCCAGGCCCATGACCCGCGGCACACCCTGGGCATCGAGCACGTTCATGTTGAGTGCCAGGCGCGTCTCCAGCTCGGACTGGCGGAAGAGCTGCTCCATGACGAGCTCAGGAGGCACGCCCCGCGCGCGCGGCACCAGCACGAGCCGGATGTCCTCCGACGACTCGTCCCTGAGATCGGCCAAAAGCGGCAGCTTCTTTGCCTGCAGGAGCTCCGCCAGCCGCTCGATCAGCCGCGCTTTTTGTACATGGAACGGGATCTCGGTGACGATGATCTGGTACTGGCCGTGGCTCAGCTTCTCGATCTCCCAGCGGGCGCGCAGGCGAAGCGCACCGCGGCCGGTCTCGTAGGCCTCGGCGATCACCTCGGGGGCCTCGATCAAGACACCGCCGGTCGGCAGGTCCGGACCCCGGACGAACTGCATGAGCTCCGTGGTCGTCGCGGGGCCGGCATCGGCCGGGCGCTCCAGCATGAAAGCGAGCGCCTGGAAGAGCTCGCCCGCATTGTGCGGCGGGATGCTCGTCGCCATGCCGACCGCGATGCCGGCCGAGCCGTTGGCGAGCAGGTTCGGAAAGGCCGCGGGCAGCACCACGGGCTCGGACTCGCTGCCGTCATAGGTGGGACGGAAATCCACCGTGTCCTGGTCGATGCCGTCCAGAAGCGCAGCGGCCACCGCCGTCAGCCGGGCCTCGGTGTAGCGCATGGCCGCCGCATTATCGCCGTCGACATTGCCGAAATTGCCCTGCCCGTCGACCAGCGGATAGCGCTGCGAGAAGGATTGCGCCAGGCGGACCATGGTATCGTAGACCGCCACGTCGCCGTGCGGGTGGTACTTGCCGATGACGTCGCCGACGACACGGGCACACTTCTTGAAGCCGGACGCCGGGTCGAGCCGGAGCTGCAGCATCGCGTAGAGCAGCCGCCGCTGCACAGGCTTCAACCCGTCCCGCACATCGGGCAGCGAGCGCGAGGTGATGGTCGAGAGCGCATAGGCCAGATAGCGCTCGGAAAGCGCCGTCTTCAGCTCGATCGGCACCACCGCTCCACCCTTGGGGCTCGCCACCGCCATCAGTCACCCTCGCTCTCTGCTGCAACGTGCGCGAGCAACCGCTCACGCGCCTCGGGCACCGCCCGATCCACCGGGTCGAGGATATGCCGGGTCAGGAAATGCCCCGCAAGCCGCAACCCCTGCGCGATGGCCTCGTCATCCGCTTCACCCTGCCCAGTGAGGAAGCCGGGCAACGGCAAGAGCCGTGGCGCGAACTCCCCAGCGGCCTCCAGGCTCACCGCCCGCCCCGTCCTGGGCGAGACATAGGCCAGGCCCTCGGCCACCCCGGTCACCGCACAGGTCTCGAGATCGAGCGCGAAGCCGAGCTCGGCCAGGAGCACGAGCTCGAACCGCACATAGGTCTCGAGCCACGCGCTGCCGGGCCCGAGCGCTTCGACGAGCTTCAACAGGGCTGCATAGAGGAGGCCGTGTGGCTCCCGCTCAGCCACCCCGATCTCGACCAGCTCGACCGCCGAGCCGAGGCCCAAGAGCGCCAGCGCATCGCCCATGATCCGGGCCGCATGCAGCCGCACGGGCTCGATCGCATAAGCCCCGAGATGCTGCTCCAGCCGCGCCGACCAGGCGACCTGCAACCGATTGCCGGGCTGCAAGAGCGCCCCCTGCCGCTTGCCCGCACCGCCACGCACGAGGCCGGCATGACGGCCATGCGCAAAGGTCATGGCGGACAGGATGGCGTCCCGCTCGCCCAGTGGGCGGACGTTCAGCACGATGCCTTCGTCTTGCCAGGTGATCACGGGGTGGGCCGAGACGAAAGACAAGAAGTCCGGGGAGGCATCGCCTCCCCGGGCCCCTCCGTTTTTTGGCGGCGGCGTTCGGCTTGCCAGGCGCCGGGGGCAACGCGATGATCCGGAACCAACAGAGAGGAGGAACGATGCGGAAGCACCGCTTGGGGGGCGAGGGGCCATGGGTTTCGGCCATCGGCGTGGGTGCGATGTCGTTTGCGGCCTTCTATGGGCCGACCACCGAGGCGGCCTCGCACGCCGTCCTGCGCACCGCGCTCGAACTCGGGATCGACCATCTCGACACCTCCAACGTCTACGGCATGGGCCTCTCCGAGCGCGTCATCGCAAGCTTCCTGCGTGACCACGGCGGCCCCTCGCCCTTCACCATCGCCACCAAGGCCGGCATCCGGCGCGACCCCGAGGCAGGCGCCCGGAGCTTCGACAGCAGCCAGGCGCACCTCGAGGCCGAGCTCGACGCCAGTCTGGAGCGCCTCGGCATCGACACCCTCGACCTCTTCTACGTCCATCGCCGCGATCCGGCGATCCCGATCGAGGCGGTCACCGAGACCCTGGCGGGCTTCATCCGGGCCGGCAAGATCAAGAGCTTCGGCTTCTCCGAGATCGCCCCGAGCTCACTCCGCCGGGCGGCCGCCGTCCATCCCGTGGCCGCCGTCCAGTCCGAGTACTCCCTTGCGACCCGTGCCCCGGAATTGGGGCTGGTCCAGGCCTGCGACGAGTTCGGCACGGCACTGGTCGCCTTTTCCCCGGTTGCCCGCGGCCTGCTCACCGACCACCCGCCGACAGCGGAGACCGTGGCCGAATCGGCCTTCCTCTCGGCCAACCCCCGCTTCACCGGGCCCAACCTCGCGCCCAATCTGGCCCTTTGCGACCGGTTGCGCCAGCTCGCCCGCGAGATGGGCGAGCCCACGGCGGCGCTCGCCATCGCCTGGCTGCTGCACCGCTCGGACCAGGTCATCCCCATCCCTGGCACCCGCTCCCCCGGCCACCTGCGCGAGCTCGCCCGGGGTGCCGAGCTCGACCTGGCCCCAGCGGACCTCGCCCGCATCGAGGCGGCCCTGCCGGTCGGCTGGGCGCATGGCGACCGCTATTCCGCCCAGCAATGGGTCGGCCCCGAACGCTACTGCTGAGCGCACCGCCATGGACCTCGAAGCCCTCGACGCCGCCGATCCGCTCGCTCCCTTTCGCGACCGCTTCGCGCTGCCCGACGGTGTCGTCTATCTCGACGGCAACTCCCTCGGTGCCCTGCCGCGGGCGACCAAGGCCGCCGTCGGAAAGGCCGTGGCCGAGGACTGGGGGCAGAACCTGATCAAGAGCTGGAACACCGCCGGCTGGATCGATCTGGCCGGCGACATCGCCCTGGACCTCGCCGTCGTCATCGGCGCCGAAGCCCATGAGGTCGCCGTCGGCGATTCGATTTCCGTCAATCTTTTCAAGCTCCTGGGCGCTGCCAGGAGTCTCCGCCCCGATCGCTCCACCATCCTCGCCGACAAGCGCAACTTCCCGACCGACCTCTATGTCGCCCAGGGCTTCACCGGCCTCACCGGCCTCAGGCTGCAGCTCGTGGACGGCCCGGACGACTTGGCCGCCGCCGTCACCCGAGCGACCGCCCTCGTCATGGCGAGCCACGTCGACTACCGCTCGGGTGCCATCCTCGACCTCGATCGGCTGGTGAGGGCGGCGCATGACCGGGGCGCCCTCTGCCTGGTCGATCTCGCCCACAGCGCCGGCGTCCTGCCGGTCGAGCTCGGCCGGCGCGGCATCGATATGGCCGTCGGCTGCGGCTACAAATACCTCAATGGCGGGCCCGGAGCCCCAGCCTTCCTCTATCTGGCGAAGCGTCACCACGCGGCCGCCCGGCAGCCGATCACCGGCTGGTTCGGGCACGAACAGCCCTTCGCCTTCGAGCCGGCCTACCAGCCTGCCGCCGGCATCCGCCGCTTTCAGGCCGGCACGCCGCCGATCCTCAGCCTCGTGGCCCTCAGGGAAGG